>JAADHY010000776.1 GCA_013151585.1 Planctomycetota bacterium | reverse complement strand
TCCGGTTTCTGGCCCTCCGCAGCCAACGCACGTAAGCCGTTTCTTGTTCGCTCCAACCCCAGCTTAACCTCTCGCTCTCAAAACGACTCCGAAGACCGGTTACACTCGTCACGGCCGACACACAAGAAACCACGGCGCGGGAAGAGGGAAGCGAGCGGGGCCATCCGCTCGTCGGGCTGCAGGCAGAACCGACCTAACCCGAGTTCTCCGACTGAGGGCGAATTGGGTCAATCTAATCGACTGGGACTGGTTTCGTTTCCCTTGCGTTTGATCGGATCGAGCTTTTTTCTTGATCCTCTGGAGCGACCCAGACGTTATTATCCAACAACGCAGTCATGAAACGGACGGACCTCGGGATTCCTGTGATGCTGGGTACACCGTTTCTGCTTCATCTCCATGGAATACTACTTGGATCCTAACGCGGCCTTCGGCCGCAACCCAAAAGGATCTTCGACCGTAGCCGAACGCGCCACGCGTTTGGCACCTCCCCGGCAAACCTGTGGCCAAAGGCTGGCGCCTTCGGCTACAGCAGCCAGTAAAGACTCGCAAGATGCGGGCACTGTGCGCAGATCCCTGTGTACGCAGACACTGAAGGCGAGCACGCGTTTCACTTCAGCGTTGATTGTTCAAGGCCGCTCATCTTTGCACAGAAGAGGACCTCGACGTGTTTCCGATCAGTAGCGATGCGCCGTTGTACCACCGTCCTTGGGGAACAGGGGGACTAATTGCCGCGAACATCGCGGCTTTCATCTGGACCGGCGGCGGCTTCGGTTCCCGCGCCGAAACGTGGGCGCTTCAGTTCGGACAAGGTCTGCACCCGCTCCAATGGGTCACGCACAATTTCGTGCATTTCGGGCTGGACCATCTGATTGGCAACATGTTTTTTCTGTGGTGCTTCGGCCTGGTTGTGGAAGGAAAGATCGGGTGGCGGCGGTTCTTGACCCTTTATGTAGGGATCGGAGTTCTCGCCGGTTTTTTGCTGCAACTTGCGACGGTGGTCGGGTCGACGACGGCCGAGGGGGCGGGCGGAGCATCGCTTTGCATTTACGCGTTGATCGCGATTGCCCTCGTCTGGGCTCCCTTGAACGAGATCAATTTCGTCGTGTTTTTGTTTTACTATCCGATCTGGTTTGACCTTCCCATCTATTTGGTTGCTTTGTTTTACATCGGCATCGACTTGCTTCTGGCCTGGTTGGGCGGCTTTTCGATCAGCTCGGCCGTTTTGCACGTAATCGGTGCGACGCTCGGATTCGCCGCGGGTCTGTACATGCTGAAACGAGACTTGGTGGACTGCGAGAATTGGGACTTGCTCAGCGTTCTGGCTGGCCGCCACGGGCGGCCCAGCTATGAACCGTACCGGCATCGAACCGAAGCGCAAAGAGGCCGCATTCTAGGGCCCGGACATCGTCCCGAAACGGAAAGGACATCCCCGCCGCCGGTCATCCGAATCGCTGGCGAACGCCAGGAAGCTCGACCACGGCTTCGGACGGTCTCGATCGACGGGGTGCGCGAGGCCATCGCTAAAGGACGTTTCGAGCAGGCTTTCGAGGACTACGAAGAGCTGCAACGGGTTGGCCCGGCGGCGAAACTGCCAGAGCCCGATTTGTGGAAGCTGGCCATCGGCCTGTGCAAGTCGCGACGCTGGGAAAAAGCGCTGTCGATGCTCCGGGAATATGTGGTCCGTTTTCCTGATTCGACCAACGCCACGGCCGCTCGCATGCAGTTGGCGAGCGTGCTGCTGGCGTCGGGCGACGGCGAAGAGGCGGCTCGGTTGCTCGAATCGATCGACGCCGATCGCTTGCCTGAAAAGTGGAAACGAGCCTACGCGGGGATGCGTCGTCGGGCGAGGCGCCGATCGAAGAAGGAGAGTCGGCGGCGGGCGGTCTCCCGGCGCGAAGGTGAAAGTGGGGCGGCGTCCTGACTCGTTCGGCCTCAAGCGTTTCTGCCAGCCCCGCTTCAACGGCGATGATCATCGAGCCCTCTCGATCAGCACCGCCCAATCCTTTTGCGGGTCCGCCGGTGGTGGGCCGAGCGGGACCCGCCCGCCGGCTGAAACGGTTCGCTGCGGCCCTTCGAAGCGGCCTGTTCTGGGATTGTACCAGCGCAAGGTGAACGCCCCCCGATCAGCCGACAGGTCGATCGTGCCGGTCGGGCGGGCTTTGGGCAGGTAGACGGCGTAGACCTCTCCCGGCTTCGCCAAGACTTGGGCCCCCAGCGGGAAGGTCTTCCCACCGTGGCGACCGACGGAGATCGTCCCGGCGCCCGTGATGAGTTCGTCCGCTGGCTCCATTTGCCAGAATGGAATCTGCTCCAGGAACTTCCGGGCGTACCACGTGTAGTCCCACAGCTTGGAGAGGGCGGGCGTCTTGAAGCTGTCGGTCTTGAGCGTGTCCTCCAGGATAAACTCCACCATGCCGCCCGAAAGGTACGTCGGCCAGATTTTTTCTTTGCGGTGGCCGTCCGGGTCGTTGACCGCCAGATGAGCCTGCGGCTGGCCGCGATCGACCGTGAACTCATCCATGGCGACCGGCAGCCTTCTTGCGTGGCTCGTCGGAAAGCTTCGGTCAAGGTATCGATGCGGCGCTGGCCGAGCTGGATCGAAGTCATGCTGAAACGTGGATCCCCGAAAGTGAATCGTAACGCCCTTAAGGGATCGCCCGCCGAGTGAACCGCGATCGGATGATCGTACGGATCTACGGCTTGCACGTACGCGGCAAACGACTTCACGCGTTCCGAGCCCAAATCGAAGCCCAGGTTGTACTCTTCGCACAAGTTCCATTCCAGAGCCAAATGATGGCCGAACCGGGCGATGATCTCGCGGTAGTACAACTTCCGTTCCGGACCGAGCTCGCCGTCATCGAGCTCCCGTTTGTTCGGCGCTTCGGCCTCGTTGAAAACGAAGTGGAGGAAGATGCCTCGCCGTTGGGCGTGGTCGAACACAACGTTCCACTGCCGCAGTTTGCTGATGTCGTAATGCAGATTGTCGTTTTTTGGGCTGCCCTTGGGATTCGGCCGCCCGACCCAGGGCCAGACGTCCTTGCCGTCCCCGCCGACGTTCATCACCAGGAAGTAGATGCTGTTGACGTGCTTGGACGCCAGGTAATTCAGCGCTCCGATGATGCCGCGACCGCGGCCGTCGCCCCAATCCGGATCGCCCGGCCGCCAGTCGGTTGTGTGCGCCGCGTACCGGTGGCTGGGCGGCGTGTTGTCAAAGCCGGCATAAGCCAAGAAGTTCTCGGGACTGTCCGTGCCGCCGCGAACCCAGTAGGGACCATCGCGAAACTTCAGATAGTGCCCGCCGACGTACTGGAGCCGCCCCCATTGCAAGAAGCCCGGCTCGGTCGGAGCGGTCGGATCGAAGGGATTGAGCCCGTCCAGGTCGGAGGGCGGCTTGTCGGCGGCCGGACGAACCAGAAAGTGCCCGGCGGCTCCATCGAAGGCCAGCGGCTGTCCGGCGTTTTCTTGCGGCTGGATAGCGACGTGCCGACCTTTGCGGAATGAGGCTCGGAAGCTCCAGCGGCCCGGTTCGTCTGGCGTAAACCGAACTCGCCATACGTTGCCCGCGCCGCCGCCGAATCCGTCGCCATCAAAGAAGCCGGGCACGTCGTACGTCTGACCCGACGGCCCGCGAAAGACGACCTGCAGGCGATAGTCAAGAAACGGGTTGGGGTCGTCGTCCGTCTCGGATGCCGTCGGCCCGCGAAACGTCACCGTCACAGGATGCCAAACTCGCCGCTCGCCTTCGACGACCGGGTCCTGAATCGCTTCGCCGATCAGCCGCAGGAACTCGTCATAAACGGCGTCGGTGATTTCCCGGTCGGCTTGATCCATGCCCAGACGCACGATGACCATGTTCCACGGCGGAACGACAAACAGGTCGTTGTTGTTGTAGCCGCTGCGGCAGTAGGTTTCGATCGGGGCGTGGGGCCAAGGCCGGCTGCCATCCGGGCCCCGACTGTTCACCCACCAGTGATAGCCGTAAAGACCCGCTCCCTTTCGGTTGCTCTGAGGCAGCGCGTTCGGCAACCACGGTGGCACTTGCACCCGAGTGGCGGCTTCGACCCATTCGCTGCTGAGAAGCCGCCGGCTGTTCCACTGCCCGCGATTCAAATACAAGAGGCCGAAACGAGCCAAGTCGCTGGCGGAAATTTCAATGCCGCCCGTCCAGTTCAGCACTTTGCCGGTTTGATCCTTTTTCCACCGGAAATGGGTGATGCCGATCGGGTCGAGAATTCGGCGTTTCAGGTATTGCTCGAGCGACTCGCCGGCGATTTGCGTCAGCACGTAACCGTACTGCTGCATGGCCTCATCCCAGTACTGAAACTTTTCGCCGGGCCGGAAAAACGGCCGCTCTGGGCGCACCCACGCGTTCTGATCCCCCCGGTGTCCGGGGGCGAAGTCGTAGAAGCCGCCCACGCCGTCGTAGCCGGAGGTCATCGTGGCGAAGTGACGCAGCGTGACGTCCGGATAATGTTCGGCCAGATCGCGCGGGTTGAAGCGAGCGGCTTTTGTGTCGAGCGAGCATTTGCCGTCTTGGATCAGCAGTCCCTGAGCGGTGCTCGTGAACGCTTTCGTGATCGACCAGATGCCTTGCCGCAGGTCCGCTTCGGGCCCCCGCCAAATCATCCGCCCGTTTCGCACGATGACCATCCGGCGGACGCCGTGACGGCCGGCGTGCTGCTTCAAGTGATCGATGGCGGTCTGGAGCTTCCGCGAATCCACGTGTTGCGATTCGGGAGATGCTTCCTGCCAATCCCGACCGGGGAAGACCGTATCCTCCGCAGCTCGTGCGCAAGCCCATTGGTCCGCGGGCCACGCCATCGGAAAAGCCAAGGCAGTGACCAGACAGCAAAGATGAATGCGGGTCATGGCGGCTTCCTCCTCTTCGGTCGCTTGGCTCCCACGTGCAGTTCGCCTTGTTCCGCAGCCATGGAATGTAATCATTCCTTGGCTCGCCGGAAGCGCATAGGCGGATTTTCGAGAAGGTTCGACTGCGACTGATCGTCAGAACGCGCCCGTCGCGCGGCGGCGTTTGTCATTTCGATCGGGCCTCTCGGACGATCGCCTCTTTCTCGCGCAAGCGGGAAAGGGTGCCGATCAGAGCGATCCGGATGCGGGATAACTCGGGTTTCCGTGAACGAAGGCCATCGGGCCACTGGTGGCGGCCAAGAAGCCAAGAAGCACTGCGCGGGGATAAAAGGCCAGGAAGGCGGAATCAAGCCGCCGTATTCCTGAGCGGTCCCGTTCGCCTTTCGAGGCGCTCTTTGCGCGCTGGGGCAAGAAGGGACGTCGTTGAGTCTGCCGGTCCGGGGCCGTCCTCGTCAGAACGGCCGACCGCGACGTCCACCATCTGGAGCGAAAAAGTTCTCCGAAGAGGCTCAGGCGGCGCGGTCTCTTGGCCCTTTCTCCGTGAGCTGAGTTGAGTCGGCGGCGGCCGCGTGCGTGGACGGTGACCCGAGGGGCAATCGCTGGACCTGCTCCGAGAGGCTACGGGCATCGCCGCGTGTGACGGCGTCCAGAATCCGGCCGAGCAACAGCACCGCGTCGCTCAGCGGTGAAGCCTCGTTGAACCAAAACCGTCCGGCCGAGTCTAGTCCGAACTGAGCTTCATGGTCCCGAACCGCTTGCCAGACGTCTTCGGCCGTGCTTCCGCCCTCCAGGACCTGGCCACCCAGGGCGCCGACATCAGCCGCCCAGGTCTCTCCGTACCTGCTCGCCAGCACCACGCGGGCCGCTCCGACCTCGGCGAGGAACACCGTGGTCAGCAGGGCCGTGATTCTTTCCAGAGGCAGCCGCCGGCCCCGCTCGTCCAGCACGTCGCAGCGCATGCAGTCATCGTGAATGCGCAGTCCGAGATCGGCCGATGTGTGCCGGAGGAACTGTGCCAGCCGGGTCAGTTCCCCATCGGTGTCGTCCACGCGGCGTCCGGTTGGCCATCCGGCCGTTGGCATCAGTTCAAGCTGGCAAGGGATCTTGGCGAAAAGCCGGGTAAGAACGTCCCGCAGAATCCGCGACGAGCAGGCGCAGGCGACGCGCACCGGCCGGATGTCATGAAAATGCTTCCAAAGAGCGGCCTCGTAAGGCAAGTGAGCCTGGAAGGTTTGGTAGGAGCCGGCGGATCGAGTCGGGCGGCCGAAGCCGGACTGGAAGCGCGCTGCCAATTGATCCAATCGGCCCCCTTGACAGAAAGGCTGGCCGCTGCGGCCGACGAAATCGCAGCCGGTCCACGCCGGCTCGCATCCGGCGCCGGTGACGTAGATGCCTGCTGCCGCTTGCAGATGGTCCACGGCGAAGCAGAAACACGGTTTAGTGGTGACACCCACATCGACCACCTGACACCCCATCCGTCGCAGGGAGGCCACCACGCCGATCACAATATCGGGCGAGCTGGGCCGTTCGTCCCGACCGACCACGACCGTCGGCCCCTGGCGTTTCGGCCGAGCTCGCGGAGTGGGATCGTCGGGCAGTCGTCCGGTCAGCGGTGCCGCCGCCCACAACTCAGCCGCTAGACAAGCGGCATAGCGACCAGCTCCGTACCGCGTCAGCTCGTTCAAATAGACGCCCCGAATGCCCTCTTCCGACCAGAGGTCTCGCCGTTCGGCACGCCGTTCGGTGCTTTGCAAGCGTTCCAACGTGTGCTGGGGCAGTTGTCCGCTGTCGCTGCGATGGGCGCACTCCCGGCATTTGGGATAGAAGGCCGCCAGCCGGGCCAAGTGGACCGACCGCGAAATCGGATATCGTTCGCCGGGACAAGTATAGCTGGGTCCCATGAAACCGCTCAGCCAGATCGCTATGCTAAACGACGTGCTCGATGCAATTCTGGCGCCCCATCGAGCCCGAACGAACAGCTAGACGCGTTGCTTGATCGCGGGAAGCGCTTGGGGCTGGAACGGGGCGTTTTGGTAGCGTGTCGCCGATCGCGTTTTGGAAAGGCCGGATGTCCGAGCAACACCAGCGGGCTCTCCGACGCTCAGCGCTGCGGCGCGCAAGTCGACGAAACGCGAAACGGCAGGGACTGTAGAAGATCGGCTTCCTTCAGGTCAATAAGGATTCCACGGTGGCCATCCACGCAACGGAGTTCCTTAGAACTATCGGCGAACGGGAAGTCCCGCCGGTGGTCGTGGTCCGTGGCGAAGACGGGGCGTTGCGACACGCGGTTGTTTCGGCTATTCGGCAGCGGCTGTTCGAGCAGGCCGAGCCGAATGAAATCCGCCTGGACGGCCGGGAAGCGGACTACCGAACCGTGCACGATGAGTTGGCGCGGCTTTCAATGTGGGGCGGCGTCAAGCTGGTGCTCGTCGAAGATGCGGAGAAGTTCCTCAGCAGCCACCGCGACCAACTGGCCGATTATCTGGACGCCCCGGCCCGCAAAGCCGTTCTCTTGCTGGATGTCACCACGCTGGACGGCCGAACCCGTTTCGCTCAACGGGTGGGAAAGCGGGGCCTGGTCGTGGATTGCTCGCCACTGAAGGGCGGAGCCTTGTTCCAGTGGCTGCGGGAAACGGCGAGGAACCGCTTTGGCAAACAGCTTTCTTCGGACGCTGCGAAGTGGCTAGTCGAGCTGGTCGGCAATCAGCTCGGGCAGCTCGAGCAAGAACTCTCCAAGCTGGCTTCCTACACCGGCGACCGGTCGATGATCGATGCCCCGACGGTGCGAAAGCTCGTCGGCGGTTGGAAAGCCGAAACCACTTGGAACATGCTGGACGCTCTGCGCGACGGGCGTCTCGACCTGGCCCTGACCGATTTGCAGAAACTGCTGAATGCCGGCGAATCGCCGATCTTCATCCTTGGTGCGATTCGGCATGTGTGTCGGAAGTATGTGCAAGCGGCCGAGCGAGCGCGAGAAGGCGTGCCCCTGCGCAAGGCTTTGGCCGACGCGGGCGTGTTCGACTATCAATTGGCGTCGAATGAACGTTACATGCGCCGTGTCGGACGGCCGCGCGTCGAGCAGATGCCACAACGGTTGATGCAAACCGAGCTGCAACTGAGAGGCGACAGCCGGCTGCCCGAACGATTAATCCTGGAGCAATTGATTCTGTGGCTTGGCGGCCACGAGTGACCGCCGACAGGACCACAAACGACGCCGAGCGATCGAGGAGCGGACGGATGAAAGTCGTAAAAACATTTTGTTTCAGTGCATTGTTTGGGGTTTGGGTGACGGCTGGCTCCGTCGCGTCGATCGGGGCGGTTGGTGACGCGGCTGCCAGGGACGAGGCGGCGAAGACTCGCCCGAACATCCTGCTCTTGATGACGGACCAGCAAACACTGCGGGCCATGAGCGCCGCCGGCAATCCCTATTTGCATACGCCCAACATGGACTCGCTGGCGGCGGGTGTCCGTTTCACGATTTCTTATTGTGCATCGCCCGTTTGTGCTCCGTCCCGCAGCAGCATCATCACCGGGCGGATGCCTCACGAGACGGGCGTAAACTTCAACGGGGACGTGCCGGATCCGTCCATCCCAAACTTGGGCGAGGTTTTCCGAGCGGCCGGTTACGAGACCGCCTGGGCAGGTAAGTGGCATCTACCGGCCAGCTATCCGCGACCGCCGAAGGACACCGTTCCCGGCTTCGAGTATTTGTCTCTGCCGAAGGACATCCACCTGGGCCTGGGCGAACAGACGGACGGCATCGTCGCGGATCGGGCCATCGCCTTTTTGCGACGCAAGCACGACCGGCCGTGGCTTCTGGGCGTCTCGTTACACAATCCCCATGACATCTGTTGGTGGGCACGACTGGAGCCCGTTCGGCCGCGCAACCCCCATCTGTTCCCTCCGCTACCCGACAACTTCGACATCGCACCGGACGAACCCGGATTCTTGGCCGATTGCCGCAAGCCGAAAACTTACGGCGTGGAGCAGCAATATGCGGACGCCTGGGACGAAATGCAGTGGCGGGCGTACTTGTACGAGTACTACCGATTGACCGAACAGGTCGACCGCGTGATTGGGCGCATCCTGCACGCATTGCGAGCCAGGAAACTCGACGAGAACACGCTCATCGTCTTCACAAGCGACCATGGCGAAGGCGTCGCCGGCCACCGGCTCATTGTCAAGTTGACGCCCTACGACGGGGCCGCGACCGTGCCGCTCATCCTGTGCTGGCCCGGCGTGATCCCAGCCGGCCGGGAAGACGCCGTCCATCCTGTCTCCGGCATCGACATCGTGCCGACCCTGTGTGATTATGCAGACGTGCCCCTGCCGCAACCGACGACGGGCATCAGCCTGCGCCGGTGGATCGAGCGGCCCGACGCTGGCGGCCGTGAAGCGGTCGTCATCGAACTGGCTCCCTTCAAGAAACAGCCGCACCGGCAAGGCCGCATTGTCCGAACCCGACGTTTCAAGTACATGACGTTCACGGACGGCGAACGTCCGGAAGCGTTATTCGATATGCAGGCCGACCCGGGGGAAACGAAGAACCTCGCCGGCGATGCCCGCTATCGGGATCAGCTTGACCGTCACCGGCGTTTACTGCGCGACTGGCTACGGCGGACCAACGACGCCTTTCGGGCCGCGTGGATGAAGTGACGTCCCCGTCCGCTCTATTGCCCAGCGGGCAGAGCGCGCGGGGTGCCGTTTTCTCCGGCTTTTTTTAGAAGACCGGGCGGGCGGCCGCCGCTCGCCGCCGCACCCTTTGAGACTCTTCGTGCGTCAAGTGCGATGCACCGAGCGGGCATAATTGTCGAACGGACGTAGCCGAAGGCGCCAGCCTTTGGCGGTCGGCGCGGCCAAACGCTTGGCGCGTTCGGCTACAGTGTTGCGGCCCCAAGGGCCGCGTTAGCGTCTTGCACTGGGATGATGTGCGCATGGTGCGCGGATCTTTTTGGGTCGCACCTGCGGGGTGCGACGGGCCCGAGACGGCTGCCTACTGGCATGGCGAGGCCCGGCCGTGACACCCGGCAGGTGTCACCCACTTTGGTTGCGGCCCGAAGAGCCACGCTAGAATGAAGGACCCATGATGGGAGTCGGTTGGATCGACTGGTTGGTGTGTGCCGCGTACCTCGCCATTGTCGTGGCTCTGGCCGTAGGCAGCATGCGCGGCCAGCGAGACAACGAAGACTATTTCGTTGGCGGTCGGCGGATGAACTGGTGGGCCGTTGGCGTCTCGCTGTTCGCCACCAGCTTCAGCTCCATCTCGTTTCTCGGATTGCCTCAACGAGGCGCCTACCAGGACTTCAGCTTCTACCTGACGATCCTCACGATTCCGTTCGTGATCACGCCGATCCTTTGGTTCCTGTTTGTGCCTCTCTATGTTCGGCTGCGCGTCAGCAGCGGCTATGAGTACCTGCGGTTGCGATTTGGGACCGCAACGCAACGAGCTGGCTCGCTGCTCTATTGTGGTTATGCGCTGGGCTGGATGGGGGCGATGCTGTACGCCATCGCGCTGACGTTACAAGGCGTGCTCCACCTAACTCCGGCACAATACTTTTGGACGTTGGTAGGGCTGGGCCTGTTTGCTACGGCCTACACGGCGGCTGGTGGCCTGCGCGCGGTCGTTTGGACGGACGTCTTGCAGGCCGTCACGCTCGTTGCAACGGTGCTGCTCGTCCTGCTGCTGGCCGTCAGCGGCATCGAGGGCGGCTGGAGTGGTTTGTGGCGGATCGGTAACGCACACGGCCGGTTCCACATGGTTCACTTCTATGATCCGCCTTGGGATGGAAAGAACTTCACTGCTTCCGATTCTTTCTATACAGCGTTGGCGTTTGGTCTGTTTATGTACTTGCCGGGCTACACGGTGGCGCAGAATATGATCCAGCGCTACATCTGCTCGGGCGGATTGCGCGAGGGACGCGGCGTTGTGCTACTGAGCGCGTGCGTCAACGCGGTCATGGGGTTTCTGTTCTTGCTACTCGGCGTGGCCATCTTCTGTTACTTCAGCCAGGCGGCTGGGCCGGGTATGCCAGCGTTGAGCAGTGAAGATCAGATTCTGCCGCATTTTGTTTCCGCTCGGGCGCCCGGAGTCGGGCTGGTGGGATTGATGCTGGCCGGCCTGTTTGCGGCGGCGATGAGCACGCTGGATAGCGGAATCAACGGTGTGGCCTCGGTGATTGTTTACGACTGGCTGAAAGGGCGGCCGCTTTCGCTTTGGGTCAGCCGCCTGATGACCGTCGCTCTGGGGCTGGCGGTGATCGCCGCCGCTCTGGCCGCTCCGTATCTCGGCGAGAACGTCATCAACATCATCAACACCATCGCTGGCACGCTGCTCGGTGCGCTAATGGCGGTGTTCCTGCTCGGAATGTTCGTACCGCGAGCGAATCAGCCAGGGGCGCTGATTGGGCTGGCGGCGGGCGCGGCGTGCCTGGTGGCGGTGATCGTCGGGACAAACATCCCCAAATGGTGGTACGGAGCCTTCACCACGGTCCCGACTTTTCTCGTTGGGGCGGCCGCCAGCTACCTGTTCGCCCCACCGCCGCCGGACGCCCGACACGCAATCTGGTGGTCCAACAGCGCCACTGCTTCCCGGGACGGGACTCCAGAGGGAGTTAACTCCGAGACTACCGCCCCATCCGACATGAAATCGAAGCGATAAACGAAACCGGAAAAAGGGCAGCGATGAGCACTCCGCGGATTCCTCGACGCAAACCACGCACCGCTCGGATCGGGGTTTTCGGCGTCGGGTTTCACAAGTACTGGCCGCAGTTTGACGGGTTGCTGGAAGAGCTGCGCGGCAAACTGAGCGTATTTGTCGATCAGGTCCGATCACACGGCGTCGAGGTGATCGACTTTGGGATCGTTGACGATGCGCACTCGGCTTATGCGCTTTTGCCCAAATTGAAAGCGGCCGATTTGGACCTCGTCTTTTGCGACATGCTGACGTACGCGACCTCGGCGACGTTTGCGGTGATCGCGCGCGGTCTGGATGTTCCGATGGTGTTAGTCGCGCTGCAGCCATTGCCCGCTCTGGACTATCCCCGCGCCACGACTTATATGCAGCTCTGCAACGACGATTTCTGTTCTGTGCCGGAATTTACCGGCGTGGCGATCCGCATGGGCCGCAAACCGCCGCCGGTGATCCTGGGGACGTTGAAGGACGACCCGATCGCTCAGGCCGAAATCGCCGATTGGTGCGACATCGCGATGGCGTTGCACGATTTGAAACGGGCGCGGATCGGCCACTTCGGGCATCCGATCGAACACATGTTCGATATGCAAACGGACCAGGCCGCTCTGACGGCCGCCTTCGGCTGTCATGTGGTGCAGACCGAGCCGGATGAGCTGCTGCGTCTGGAACGCACCGTTACGCAGGCGGAGATCCAAGCCAAGGAAGCACAGATTTTGGAGCTGTTCGCCACGCCCGATCCTGTCTCAGACCCGGTGACGACGAAGCTAACCGCCGAAGACTTGCACGTAGCGGCCCGCGTGGCGGTCGCTTTGGATAAGTTCATCGAAGTGCACGATCTGGATGCCCTGGCCTACTACTACGAAGGCGAAGAAGACAGCCCGATGCGAAGGCTGGTGACGAACCTGATTGTCGGCAATTCGCTGCTGACCGCAGCCGGTTTTCCCATGTGCGGCGAATCAGACCTGAAAACGTGCGTCGCGATGCTGATCATGGATCGGCTCGGCATGGGGGGCAGCTTTGCTGAATTCCATCCCGTCGACTTTCGCGAGGGGTTCGTGCTGGTGGGCCATGACGGTCCGCATCACATCAACATCGCCGAGGGCAAGCCGGTGTTGCGCAGCTTGCGCAAGTACCATGGCAAGCCGGGCTGCGGCGCCAGCGTCGAGTTCAAGATCAAGGAGGGACCGATCACGATGCTGAGCATCGGCGTCCGGCACGACGGCCGATTCAAGTTCGTCATTGCGGAGGGCGAGAGTGTTCGTGGTCCGATTCCCCCCACCGGCAACACGAACACGCGTGGTTTCTTTCAGCCGGACGTCCGGACCTTTCTGAAACGCTGGGTGGCGGAAGGGCCGACGCACCATTTCGCGCTCGGCGTCGGCCATCGTGCGGAAGCCCTCAAGCAACTGGCCGACATCCTCGACATCGAAGCCGCCATCGTCACGCCCGACTCGCTCTGAGGCGACATCTCACGCCCGTTTTTCTTCCGGCAGGCTGGCGAAAACCGTTTGTTTTTCTGACCCGGCCGACGCTCTCCGGATGGACGCCCGTGGACCTTGTGACTCGAAAAATCGCTCAAAAGGCGAAGAAAGTTGTCCGTTCGAGCATCCAACGAATGTGAGACAGGCGAGTTTGTTGCCGTGAGTCGACCCCGGGAACCGTTAACGCCTCGGGCTTGGACGGGCTCCCAAGGGGCCGCTGCCGGCGATGGGATCACGAAAAGTGAACAGCGACGACGGATGCGGACAGGTCCTTGTTAACCGGACGAGGCGCCACGGAGGGCGCCCTTTCGGGACGCGCGAGTTTGCGATGTCGAGTGTCGCGGCTTCTCCGCAGAAGTTGGGCAAGCCGCCCGTTCGCTAAAAAAGATTGAGTGGGCGAGAGAACGCGGCCTTTGAGGGCCGCAAGAGTTACCAGGAGGCATCGAAGATGTTACGTTTTTCCCAATTGGCTGCGATGGCCGGAGTTGCCGGCTTGCTGCTTGGGCTAGCCGGTTGTACGGCTTCGCCTGCTCCGGCGGCGGCCGGGGGCACCGATCGACGGGCCGAAAAAACCAACGATCTATCGGCGCATCCCGCGCCGCGTTCCGGACACCCGGAAGCTCGGTCCAGTCATTCCCATCACAGCTCGCCGGAGACAGCTTCTCCGCATGGCCATTCCGACCAAGAGACGACGGCTGAACAGCGCCCGGTTTGTCCGGTAAGTGGCAAGGTTTTGGGTTCCATGGGCACGCCCGAAAAGGTGAGGGTACTGGTTCCCGTGGTCCAGGCCGTGACGCTCAAGGACAAAGACGTCTGGATCTGCTGCGGCCAATGCAAGGACGCCTTGCGCAAGCAGCCGAAGAAATACCTGGCGGGCCGTCCCTCTTCCCCTTCGGTTCCCCGATCCAATTAGTCGCTGGACGTGAGCCGCTCTTGTTCCCACAATAAGAGCGAATGTTCCGGCGCAGGAAGCGTGACCAGCGCCTCTCTGTCTTGGAGCCCGGCTTTCCGCCATGAATCGCCTCTTGCTGCTGCAGCCGCGATTCTCTGCGGGTTTCTTCGCCCCGGAACCGTCGGCGATTCGTCAAAGCCAGCCGCCGCTTTTCCGGAAAGCTGTGTTCGGTGGCCGAAGTCGGCACGATGCCAGAACGGTCGCGTCGGATCGCAAGTGTGACGGTCGTGGCGGAGATCAACGGAAGTCGGGCCCCGAACGAGCAGATCCAGTCAACAAACACTGCCAAGCATGAACTCGGAGAACGTCTGATGAGCCCGAGTACCAAGATGGGACGCATGAAACAAGTTTTGACGGCCGGTGGACATTGGGGCCACCTGCTTCGGCTCGTCGTTGTATTCTTGCTCGGGTATTTCGTCCATCATTTCTGGGCAGGCTCGGAGTCTGCGGCTCCGGCCGCGCCCGCCGGCTCTTCGGAGCAGAAGGCAGAAGAAGGCGAGTCGAAGCCGCAGATTTGGACCTGTTCCATGCATCCCCAAATCCAGCAGCCGAAGCCGGGAAAGTGCCCCCTGTGCGGCATGGACCTGATTCCGCTGACAAGCGGCGGAAAAAAGCGGACAGCCCTTCGCCAACTGATCGTCAGCCCGGAGGCCCGAGCGTTGATGAACATTCAGGTGTCGCCGGTCGAGCGGAAATTCGTCGAGGCCGAAGTTCGCATGGTCGGCAAAGTCGATTACGACGAGACGCGACTGCGGTACATCACGGCTTGGGTGTCGGGGCGGCTGGATCGCCTTTACGTGGACTACACCGGCGTGCAAGTCCAAAAGGGCGACCACATGGTTTACATCTACAGCGAGGAACTGTACGCCGCTCAGCAAGAGCTAATCGAAGCGATCAAGACGGCTCGTAAACGCGGCAAGCCCTCGACCTTTTTCGACACCGGAGGCGTCGATCTGGTCGCGTCCAGCCGCGAGAAATTGCGATTGCTTGGATTGACCGACGAACAGATCGCCGAGATCGAAAAACGGGTACGTCCTTCCGACCACATGACCATCTACGCGCCGATCGGAGGCATCGTCATTGAGAAGCTGCGTCAGGAAGGAGACCGCGTCCGTGTCGGCGACCGCATTTATACGATCGCCGATTTGACCCAGGTGTGGGTCAAAATGGACGCTTATGAGTCGGACCTGGTTTGGGTTCGATACGGGCAGAAGGTGGTTTTTGAAACAGAGGCTTATCCGGGCGAGGCATTCGAAGGGCGTATCGCTTTCATCGACCCCGTTCTGGATGACCGAACCCGTACGGTCAAAGTCCGGGTCAACGTGCCGAATCCAGACTTGAAGTTGAAGCCGGAAATGTTCGTACGAGGCACCGTTCGGGCGCGGGTCGCGACGGGCGGACGAGTGGTGGATCCGGAGATGGCGGGCAAGTGGATGTGTCCCATGCATCCGGAAGTGGTGGAAGACGGACCTGGGGTCTGCCACGTATGCCAGATGCCGTTGGTGCGCGCGGAGACCCTGGGATTCACGACGGTCGAGGAGAGTGAGGAGATCAAGCCGCTGGTGATTCCTGTGACGGCTGCCTTGGTCACGGGGACGCGGGCGATCGTCTACGTCGAAGACCCCAACGCGGACGAACCGACTTTTGAAGGCCGCGAGATCGTGCTCGGTCCGCGCGCCGGCGATTACTACATCGTCCGCCACGGTTTGCAAGAAGGTGAACTGGTGGTGACGAACGGTAACTTCAAGATCGACAGTGAAATCCAGATTCAGGCTCGGCCCAGCATGATGACACCGGAAGGCAGCGCCGAGGTGGCAGAGGGCGAGTTGATCGATGTGCCGTTCAGCTTCCGCCGGCGGTTGAAGCCATTGTTGGAGGCTTACCACGCGATTGTCGCGGCCGAACAAGAAGAGGACTTGCCCAGTTTGCGGCAAGCGTTCCGTTCGGCCGGGGACGCCCTGGCGGGACTCGATGCGGACGCTTTGGAAGGCGAAGACAAATTGCTCTGGAAAGAGTTGGCCATGCTGCTGGGCAACGACGCGTTTGAAGGCAGTGAAGCGAAAACGTGGAAGGAGGCTAAGCGTCTTGCGGAACGATTCCGGAAAAACTGGAATCGCCTCGACGCCCATTTCCGGGTGGCTCAGCAAGTCGAACAAGTTCCCAAGCGGCTGAATGTGCCGGAATCGTTCCAGAAGCAACTGGTCCCGCTCTGGCAGACCTACGTGGCCATCGGAGAGGCTCTTGCGAAGGACGACGCCCAAGCCGCACAACAAGCCGCACAGAAACTAATGCCGATCCTCGACGGCATCGACATGAAGCTGTTGAGCGATCAGAAGGCTCATATGGCTTGGATGAAAGAGCTGGAGAACCTGAAAACAATCGCCGAATCGCTGGGGGCAGCGAAAGACATCAAGGACCTGCGCGGCCAGTTCGCATCGCTCTCCAGTGAAATGCAGGTGCTGGCGATCCAGTTTGGATTCGGGAAAGGAGTGACCGTTTACCTCCACCACTGCCCGATGGCCTTCGGCGGGAAAGGCGCCGCGTGGCTTCAACCAGACGACGACACGCGGAACCCGTATTACGGGGAAAGCATGCTCAAGTGCGCGGACCGCGTAGAAAAGATTGGTGCCGAGCCTTGAGCCCATGTTTGGAGGGCGTGTTGGGTCCTGATTATAGGTGAGCCAAATGGTCAATCGAGAAAGCCAGCGAAATCCGAAAACCAAAGGAAAACTTCACATCGGCAGCCCCCTCGCCCCCGTGGCGGAGCCGTGGGGGAGAAGGTGTCCGGAGGGCAGATGAGGTGGGAATAGTCGTAGGGTGGGATGCCGACCCCAAGATGGCTCCATGCCACGTGCCTGCGGGGAGACTAAGGGCGGAGCCCTTGGCTAAAGAGTCTTCGTGCGTTGAGACCTACGCAGCATGAGCGCCGATTGTTCGAACTTCGGAGACCGTCTGGGGCGCAGGGCGCTAGCCTGCGGTCCCGTCGGCTCCACGCGGACACTGGAGGCGAACGCCTGCCGCTCACTCGCTTCGGTGGCGTCCGAGGGTCGCGTAAGACAATTCCGGCAAATTGAATACAGGGTTTTGATGAAAGTCGTCTCTGCAGTCGATCTGGGAAGCCCCAAGCGACTCGCGACCAACGAGCTTGTGCGGACGTTTGAGGAGGTCCGGAGAAGCTTGGCGTGGACGCGGAATGGGCTGAGGACGAAGCACAGAGACGATCGTTCTGCAGGCTGAAAGGTGTGCGATGAGCGATACGCAGATTCCTAGCGACGCAGGTGGAGCGGAGAAAGGTTCCGAGGTCGCGAGCTCGGCTCTCGACTCCGGTTCGTCGGCTCCGGCTTCCAACCCCTCATCTTCCGAGTCCCGGTCGTTGCTGTCCGCCGCGCTGCGTTTCTGCCTGGAAAACAAGCTGGTCGTCGGTCTGTTCGTGATCGGCGTGATTTTTTGGGGGATCATGGTCGCCCCGTTTGACTGGGAGCTTTGGGGGTTGCCGCGCGACCCCGTCCCGGTGGACGCCATCCCGGATATCGGCGAGAACCAGCAGATTGTCTTCACCGAGTGGATGGGGCGATCCCCGCAGGATGTCGAAGATCAGATCACCTATCCGCTCACTGTCTCGTTGCTCGGAGTCCCGGGGGTCAAGACCATCCGCAGCTATTCGTTCTTCGGCTTTTCGACGATCTACGTGATCTTCAACGAAGACGTTGAGTTCTACTGGTCCCGGACCCGCGTCCTGGAAAAGCTGAACAGTCTCCCGGCGGGCACTCTGCCGGAGGGCGTACAGCCGGCCCTTGGCCCGGATTCCACCCCGCTGGGACAAATCTATTGGTACACGCTGGAAGGACGCGATCCGGACAACAAGCCCGTGGGCGGTTGGGACCTTCACGAGCTGCGCACGATCCAAGACTGGTACGTGCGGTACTACTTGCTCTCGGCTGAAGGGATCAGCGAGGTGGCGTCGGTCGGCGGCTTTGTGCGGGAATACCAGATCGACGTCGATCCGGATGCGATGCGAGCGGCGCGAATCACCATCGACCAGGTCTTCCGAGCCGTGCGGATGTCGAACATCGATGTGGGAGCCCGCACAATCGAGGTCAACAAGGCTGAGTATTTCATCCGAGGGTTGGGATTCGTCCGGAACGTCAAGGACCTGGAATACAGCGTCGTCGCCGTCAACGACAATGTCCCGATCTACATCAAGGACGTTGCCAAAGTCACCTTGGGGCCGGCGCTGCGCCGCGGAGCCTTGGACAAAGGGGGCGCGGAAGCGGTCGGCGGAGTGGTGGTCGTCCGATATGGTTTCAATCCCCTGGAAGCCATCAAGAACGTCAAGAAGAAAATCGACGAGATCGCCCCCGGTCTGCCAACCAAAGCCCTCGTGGATTACCACAAGGTCAGCCGCGAGGAGGTGGCGGCGTTCGCCGAAAAGCATGGGTTTCGCGGCTACAACGGCCCGGAGCTCAACCACGAAGACTGGGTCAAGTGGCTACGCTCCACGCCGCGCGAAGAATGGCCTGACTGGGTGACCACCAGTCAGGTGACCGTTGTCCCCTTCTATGACCGCACTGGGTTGATCTACGAGACTCTTGGAACCCTCAACACGGCCCTGGTCGAAGAAATTCTGGTAACGGTCATCGTCGTGATCGTTATGGTGATGCACCTGCGCAGCTCGATCCTCATCAGCGGGCTGCTTCCGCTGGCCGTCCTGGTTTGCTTCATCGCGATGAAGGTCTTTCACGTCGACGCGAATATCGTCGCTCTGTCGGGGATCGCCATCGCGATCGGCACGATGGTGGATATGGGCATCGTCATGTGCGAGAACATGCTCAGCCACCTGGAGAAAGCGGGACCGGAGGAGAACCGGCTGGAAGTGATCTATCGGGCTTCCAACGAGGTGGCCAGCGCCGTGCTGACGGCCATTTCGACTACCGTGATCAGCTTCTTACCCGTTTTCACGATGACGGGTGCCGAAGGCAAGCTTTTCAAGCNNNNAAGCCGCTGGCATTCACCAAGACGTTCGCGTTGGTGGCATCGGTAGTGGTGGCTCTTTTCATCATCCCACCGGCGGCCCACTTGCTCTTCGGAGCCCGAGCTCAGAAAAAATGGGTCCGCTACGGTCTGTTATCGCTTCTGGTCGTCTCCGGCGTCGTCGTCGGCTTCGAGGTCGCTTGGTGGGCCGGGACGATCATGGCGGCTCTCGGACTCTACCAGATTCTGGAAGGCTTTCTTCCCAGCAGTTGGCGGAAAGTCGGGCTCTGGGTGACGAACGGATCGGCAGTCTTGTTCGTCGGAATCGTGTTGACCGACCATTGGCTGCCGTTGGGTCCGGAACGCGGATTGTTGCGCAACTTTATCTTTGTCGGCGGCACGATCTTGGGGTTGCTCGCTTTTTTCCAAGTGGTCGTGCTGGTGCTCTACAAGCCGATTCTGCGATGGTGCTTGAATCACAAGCTCCTTTTTCTTTCGGTTCCGACGGGCATTGTTGTGATCGGCCTGTGCGTGTGGCTGGGCTTCGGACGAATTTTCGCTTTTGTCCCTGCGCTAGCGGAGAAAGTTGGAATCGAACCTTCGGTGATCCGGCAGAGCACCGTCTGGACCACGCTGGTCCATAAGCTGCCGGGGTTGGGGAAGGAGTTCATGCCGCCGCTGGATGAGGGCTCGTACCTCTTTATGCCGACGACCATGCCTCACGCGTCCATCGGCGAGGCCATGGACGTCTTGCAGCTCCAAGACAAAGCCATGATGGGCATCCCGGAAGTCGAAATGGTGGTGGGAAAAATCGGACGAGTCGAAAGCCCGCTCGATCCCGCCCCGATTTCCATGATCGAGACGGTCATCACGTACAAGTCGGAATACATGACCGACAAAGACGGACATCGCCGCAACTTCTGTTACGATCCGGAACGAGAAGCGTTCGTACGCGACGAGAAGGGCGAGCTATATCCGTTCGATCCGAAGGACAAGGAATTCCGCGAGCATCCCGACCACGAAAAGCACGTGGGCCGGCCGTTTCGGCAGTGGCGCGATCATATCAAGAAGCCAGACGACATCTGGAAAGAAATCGTAGACGCCGCGCAGGTGCCGGGAACAACATCCGCTCCACGCTTACAGCCCATCGCGGCCCGCATCGTGATGCTCCAAAGCGGCATGCGGGCTCCCATGGGCGTTAAGGTAAAGGGGCCGGACTTGGACACGATCGAGCGGGTGGGGCTCCAGATCGAAAAGTTCTTGAAAGAGGTCCCCAGTGTGGAAGCGGCGGCCGTCGTCGCTGACCGCGTTGTGGGGAAGCCATACCTTGAAATCGATTTCGACCGCGAAAAAATCGCTCGCTACGGCTTGACGATCCGAGAGGTACAAGACGTGGTTGAAGTGGCCATCGGGGGCCGCCGGGTTACTACCACGGTCGAAGGACGCGAGCGGTATCCGGTCCGAGTTCGATACCTGCGCGAACTGAGAAATAGCCCGGAACAATTGGGGCGCATCTTGGTCCCTGCCAAAGACGGATCGCAGATCCCGCTCAGTCAGGTCGCCGATATCCGGTACGTCCGCGGCCCACAGGTGGTGAAGAGTGAAGATACCTTCCTGGTCAGCTACGTCCTTTTCGATATGAAACCGGGACACGCTGAAGTCGATGTCGTGGAAGATTGCCAACGCTATTTGGAAGAGAAGATCAAGAGCGGAGAGTTCGTTCTGCCCCCGGGCGTCAGCTACACCTTTGCCGGCAATTATGAGAACCAAATCCGAGCTCAAAAGACGCTGTCCATCGTATTGCCTCTGGCTTTGTTCACGATCTTCTTGATTCTCTATTTCCAGTTCAAAGCCATTCCCACCACGATGTTGGTTTTCTCAGGCATTATGGTCGCGTGGGCGGGAGGCTTCGTGCTGATCTGGCTTTACGGTCAGCCGTGGTTCCTGGACTTCGACGTATTCGGGGTGAATATGCGCGAATTGTTCCAGGTCCACCCGATTAATCTGAGCGTGGCGATCTGGGTCGGTTTTCTCGCCCTATTCGGAATTGCCAGCGATGACGGCGTCATCATCGCCACCTACCTGGATCAAAGCTTCGCCAGGCGGCGCATCGAGACCGCAAAGGATGCGAGGGAGGCCACGTTAGAAGCGGGAGCGAGGCGGGGCCGTCCCTGCCTGATGACCACCGCGACGACGTTGCTGGCATTGATTCCGGTCTTGACGTCCACCGGCCGCGGCTCGGACATCATGCTGCCGATGGCGATTCCCAGCTTCGGCGGCATGTTGATCGAGCTGATGACGATGTTCACTGTCCCCACACTCTATTGCGCCCTGAAAGAGCTGAAGTTGAAGCTGGGCATTGAGGATCGCCTCTTCGCCGAAAACGCGGAAGTCTAAGCGAAACGGTTCGATTCGTCTCGTTGCCGCCAGTGGGACGCGTGGCCCCGTCCCCCTGGCGAAGGGGCAAACCGGACGGTGGGATGGCCCCCTCATCCGCCCTTCGGGCCGCTTCTCCCCCTAACCGGCGGGAGAAGGGACGACATTTATTTCGGATGCCATTTTTATTCGGATGCCGCTCACCCTCGTCCCCTCTCCCGCGTGCGGGAGAGGGTGGCCGCCGAAGGCGGCCGGGTGAGGGCTCTCCGATCGGTATCAAACAAGAAACGGAAGGCGCTAGTGCTTTGTCAAAACGAAAAAGTGGGATCACGCTGGGTTGTGGTGCAGGCGTCTCGCCTGCAACCGGCGGCCGGGACGGCCGCACCACAATGCAATCCTAACTTTCTACCGTGACAGAGCGCTAGGCTCCGGTGCTTAGCGTTTGCAAGTTGAACCGCACGCTACCGCGTTGCGTTCACTGCGTTGGCGCGAGCCCGGGTTGAGCGGAGCGTCTCTCGAGACCTCTGCGCCGACTGGAGCCATTTGCCCCCTCATCCGCCCTTCGGGCCGCTTCTCCCCTAACCGGCGGGAGGGAGAAGGGACACCGTTTTCGCGGCGTGTCTTTCGACCGACCCGGCGCTCCATGCAAACCCAGTCGTTCTCCTCCCTTTTCTTGCCGACCGACAAAAAAGTTCTTGACAACGGGCGAACTTCTGGTACTCTGTGCGGGAATTCAGGGATCCTTCCTGAGGAAGCGTCCCTGGATGCCACAGCCAGCCGGACGCGTTCAGCGCCCGGCTCTTCTGACCGCGCCGTGTTCGGGGATGGGCGACCTATCTGTCGTTTCTTGTTACGCGTCTCGAGTGGTGTCACCACGGATCGCGCCCGGAGGCCGCTCCGCCGGAACAGCATTCGAGCCGAGGAGGAAGGTCGATGGCGCGGTTTGATTGGCTGGGAACGCTGAGGAGCTGGGCGGTGGCAAGCTTTCGTTACGACGTGGAAGCACGCGTCAATCGCGCGGCGGACCCGCGCCCGCGGCGGAAGTTTTGGAAGCCCGCTTGATGCTGGCCGCTCCCACGTCTGTGGACGATTCTTATGTCACGGAGCAGGACACGCCCCTGGATGTCTCTGCGCCCGGCGTGCTCGGTAACGACTCCGATGCCGACAGCGATCCCCTTTCGGCGGTCTTGGACTGGCCGACCATGTCCGGCGATCTCACGCTCTTTGCCGACGGTTCCTTCACCTACACGCCGTATCCCGGCTTCGTGGGCACCGACAGCTTCACCTACTACGCCACCGACGGCGTGGAGAACGGCAACATCGCGACGGTCACGATCGATGTGGCGGCGGGTGGAGCTGGCGGTGGCGGATCGGGTAACACGCCGCCGGACGCCATGGCGGACCAGTACACGGTGGAGCTGGATACAATCGCGGTGGCGGTGCCCGGAGTTCTCGGGAACGACAGCGACCTGGACGGTGATCCCCTTTCGGCACTGTTGACATCGGACGTGTCCCACGGAGTGCTGGTCTTCAACGCCGACGGTTCCTTCACTTACACGCCGAACGCCGGCTTTGTCGGCACCGACTCGTTCAGTTATCAGGCGAGCGACGGGACGGACCTGAGCACGGCCGTGACGGTCACGTTGGATGTGGTCAAACCGTTCGGATCGCAGTTGAATCTGCCCGATCGTCCCTTTGCGGGGCCCGATTGGTACGGCCTTTACGGGACCGACCGCCTGACGGGAGACGCCGTCGTCACGACGCCGGTCGCGCCCGGGCAAGTCTTGATCTACCGGGCGGCAACGGACGCCTCTCCGATTCTCGCCGTGGAAACGCGCTTCACCGATTCTCTTTTCGCCCCCATTCCCGATCAGGTCGAGGTCCGGCTCGATTTCGGCGGCGTGGATTCGGGACCGATTTATTACGATTCTTCCAGCTTGATGCCGGGCGACATGGTTCGGTTTGCCGTTCAGACGCAGGCCGACACACTGTCCACCGGTCGCTACGCCTGGACGCTCGATGTCATCAGCTATTACGGCGGGGACACGTCCACCCAGTTTTTCACAGGGTTCGAGCCTGTCGTGAACCGGACGGAGAGCGTCTTCGGCTCCGGCTGGACGCTGGCGGGCTTGGATCAGCTCGTTCCGCAAACCGGCGGTGTCTTGTGGGTTTCCGGTCGCGGGCCGACCGCCTGGTTCACCGACAACGGCGACGGCAGTTTTACCAGCCCGGTCGGGCCGATGGCCACCTTCACACTGACCCAAAACGCGGACGGCAGCTACACGCTGAGAAACAAATACGGAGACCGCTCCGAGTTCGACAGCTCAGGCTTGCTCACCGCGCGAGTCGACCGCAACGGCAATACAACGCAGTATGCCTACACCGACGCGAACGCAGACGGGCTGGCCGAAGAGCTGTCGCAGATCACCGATCCCTTCGGCCGGGCCATCACATTCGCCTACGCCGGCGGGCTGGTGACGACCATCACCGACTTTGCCGGACGCACCACGACCTTGACCCACGACGCGTCCGGCCGTCTGACCGCCGTCACTCGCCCTGACCCTGACGACTCCGGGCCGCTCTCGGCTCCGGTCACCAGCTATGGCTACTCCTCCGACGGCCGGCTGACCCAAATCACGGGCTCGCTGGGAGCGGCGACCTCGCTGCAATACAACTTTGCCGGCCGATTGGTGCAAGCCACCGACGCTCTGGGCAACACCCGCTACTTCGACCCCATTCAAACCCAGGCGCTGGTCGACACCGCCTCCGGGCTCGGCAGCTCGACCAACCCCGCTCCGATCTTCATCGTCGACAGTCCTCTGTCCGCGGGAGCCGACGATCCGCTCGGCAATCAAGTCGCGTATCAAGTGGACCGCTTCGGCTTTGTCACGGAGTTCACCGACGCATTGGGCAACGTCACGACTTACCAGCGAGATGCGGACGGCCGGGTGACGCAACGGACACAGCCGGACCCGGACGGCGCCGGCCCCCTCGACGCCCCGGTCACAAGCTATTCGTACGATTCGTCCGGGAACCTCACCCAAGTCACGCTGCCCGACGGAACGACCCAATCGTGGGTCTACGACCCAAACCTGAACCAGCCCACCCAGTTCACCGACGCGCTGGGCCGCGTCACCACCTGGACCTACGACGCCAACGGCAACATGCTGACGGCGACCGACCCGCTGGGCAACGTGACCGGCTATTCGTACGATTCCCGGGGCCTGGTCACCTCGATCACGCAGCCCGACCCGGACGGAACCGGTCCGCTGGCCGCTCCGGTCACATCCTTTGCCTATGATTCCTCCGGCCGGTTGGTGACCATCACCCTGCCGGACGCCAGCACGCAGCAGTTCGCTTACGACTCGGCGGACAACGTGGTGAGCGTCACGGATGAGCTGGGCCGCGTCACGACGCTCGCCTACGACTCGTTGGATCGACTCACCTCCCGAACGCTGCCGGATCCGGACGGCGAAGGGCCGCTGGCCGCGCCGGTCATCACGTTCCAGTATGACGCCGCAAGCCGGCTGATCCGGCAGACCGATCCGGCCGGCGGCGTCACCGGTTATTCCTACAACGCACTCGGGCAATTGCTCTCGGTCACGCAGCCGGACCCGGACGGCGCCGGACCGCTGGCCGCGCCGGTGACCCGCTTCGCCTACGACGCGGCCGGTCGACGCACCGCGGTCACCGACCCGCTCGGCAGCACCACGACCTTCGACTACGACGGCCGCGGCTTGCTCACTACCGTGACCCGCCCCGACCCGGACGGCGGCAGCCCGCTCGCCCCTCCGACCGTCAGCTACGCTTACGACAACCTGGGACGGCGAACCCGCGTCACGGACCCGCTGGGCAACCAGACCACCTTCGCCTATGACATCATGAGCCGGTTGACCTCGGTCACCGACGCCCTGGGCGGTGTCACTTCCTACGGCTACGACGCCGTGGGCAACCGAACCAGCATCACCGATCCGCTGGGCAATACCACCACCTTCGCCTTTGACGAGCTGGACCGGCTGGTTTCAACAACACAGCCCGACCCCGACGGGTCCGGCCCGCTCAGCAGTCCGGTCACCACCTACGCCTACGATAACCTGGGCCGGCTCACCTCGGTGACCGACCCGTCCGGCGGCACGACTTCCTACGAGTACGATGTCCGCTCGCGCCGCACCAGCCTGACCGATGCGATGGGCAACACAACCAGCTTCAGCTTTGACGCCGTGGGCAACCTGACCAGCGTCACGGACCCGCTGGGCAACGTCACAACGTACGCCTACGACAACTTGAACCGCCGCACGAGCACCACGGATGCCAACGGCGGTGTCACCAGCTTCTCCTACGACATCCTGGGCAACCTCACCGGTTTGACCGACCCGGTCGGCAATACGACGACCTTCGCGTTCGATGGACTCAGCCGGCTGACCGGCGAGACGAACGCCCTGGGAGATTCCCGCAGCTATTCCTACGATGCCGCCGGAAACGTGACGGCCCGGACCGATCGCTTGGGCCGCACGATCGAGCTAACCTACGACAACCTGTCCCGACGGATCGAGGAACGCTGGATCGATTCGGACGGCACGACCGTGGTCAACACGATCGATCTCGGCCACGACGCGGCCGATCGACTGACGACCGTGAGCGATGGCGTCTCGGCCTATTCGCTGTCATACGACGCCCTCGGGCGGCTGACGGGCGTCGACAATGCGGGCACGCCCGGAGCGCCCAACGTGGTTCTTTCGGCCGCCTACGACGCCGCCGGACGCCGCACGCAGCTTTCGGCCACGATCGACGGCACCGCCGATTTCCTGAACACTTACCAGTTCGATAACCTCGGCCGAGTCACCCGAGTGGAACAAACCGGCCAAGGCGGTAACGCCGTGGCAGAGAAGCGCGTCGACATCAGCTACACCGACCGCGGTCAGTTCGCCTCGATCACCCGCTACGAGGACCTGGCCGCAACGCTCTCTGTCGCCGAGACGACTTACACCTACGATTCCGCCGGACGCCTGACGAACCTGGATCACTCAACCCTCAACTCTCAGCCCTCAACCCTCGCCGCCTACTCCTGGACCTACGACGCGGCCGGGCGGATCACCAGCGCCACCACGCCGGACGGCACGACGACCTATAGTTACGACAGCACCGGGCAACTCGTCGGCGCGGACCACTCGTACCAGGCCGACGAAAGCTACTCCTACGATGCCAACGGCAACCGTACGATGGCCGGCTACCAGACCGGCACCAACAACCAGCTCCTCTCGGACGGGACGTACAATTACCAGTACGACGCCGAGGGGAATCGAACGAAGAAGACGAATATCGCCACCGGCGAGACGGTCCAGTACAATTGGGATCACCGGAATCGGCTGACGAAGGTGACGTTCAAAGACGGAGCCGGCACGGTGACGAAGGTGGTCGAATACGACTACGATGTCTTCAACCGCCGGATTGCCAAGCGGGTCGATGACGACGGTGACGGCACGGTGGATCGCTCGTACCGCTTCGTGTACGACAGCTCGGGCAAGCTGGACCCGGGCACCGGCGTGCCGCTGGATGACGTGGTCCTGGTCTTCGAAGACCCGGACGGCTCCGGCTCTCAGCCCTTCGCTCTCAGCTCGCGACTCCTTCACGGTCCCGCCATCGACCAGATCTTCGCCAGCGAATCGGCCACCGGCGAGATCCTCTGGGCCTTGGCCGACCATCAAGGCACCGTGCGTGACTGGGTGACCTACGACGCCGCCAGCGACACGACCGGCGTCGTCCACCACCTGAAGTACGACTCCTTCGGCCGGATCACCGCCATCGAAGACGGCTCCGGCAATCCGGCTGCTCTCCGCTCTCCGCTCTCCGCTCTCAGCTATTCTTACACCGGCCGCGTCTGGGACGCCGACGCCGAGCTGTACTTTTACCGCGCCCGCTGGTACGACCCCACCACCGGCCGCTTCATCAGCGAAGACCCGATTGGCTTCGCCGCGGGGGATGCCAATGTCAGCCGCTACGTGGGCAACGGTGTGACGACCCGTGTTGACCCGTCGGGCCTGTTCCTAGAAACCATTTGGGACGTCATCAACGTGGTCATGGACGTCGTTTCGCTCGTGGAGAACGTTGCCCATGGGAACTGGGGCGGTGCGGCGATAGACGCCGGGTCACTGGGCGTGGATGTTGCTGCCACATTCATCCCTTTTGTCCCGGGGGGAGCCGGCGCGGTGTGCCGGGCGGGCCGGTTGGGGGCCGATGCGGCTGACGGGGCTGCCCTTAGCCCTCCGGATCGACGATATCGCGCCCTGCGTCGTTGCGGGAACTCCTGTGGTGGTGGCGCCGCCGTCCCATCACGCGATCGTCGCGGCAGGCGTGGATGAAACAGGTGGTTGCGAGAGTACCGAGCAGTGGCCCCAGATTCTCGCGGCGGCCGGATGTGTTGCGATGGGTCTGGCCGGTTACCGGTTCGCAAACGCCCGAGACAAGAAGAAAGCCAACAACTGCCGAGTTGACGAAGTCTTCGCGAGCGACTCGTTGCGCGATGCGACTTCTCCGAGTGAGAAGGGGGGAATGGCCGAAGCTCCCGCGCCGCATTCGATCGATACAAGAAAGCGGGGTGAGCGACACGATGCTCCCCTTGTGCAGGCGACGCGGACGCAACGGCAGTCGTGCTCGGGGCGTAAAGCGGTCCAGCCCGCAGCGAGTTCCCATCGAGGACGAACGCTGGCCGGCGCTTGGCTGGCGGCTTGCCTAGCACTGGGGGCCGCTTTGCTGTTCCGCGGGCTGGGCGCACGGAGCGCTGATCCGCATCAGTCCGCGCTGGCGTCCGCCGCTGCATCCGTCGAAGCCGGACTGGTCACCAAACCGATCGAGCAAATCCGGGTGGGCGAGCGCGTGGTCGGCGAGAACCCGCTGCTGTCCGACTCAGATCGGAACGTGCCTGATCCCGACCCCGCGACGTGGCGAGTCATCAGGCTGCGCATGCAGAAGCAGCATGGTGGGACGCTGGAGATGGAGTTGCTGCGTCCGCTGAGCTGGATCGCCGCGCGCAGGATAAGAACCGGAACGACCGTGGAGCTCGACTTGCCCGAACTGGGTGTATCAGGCCCTGCGCAAGTCCTAGCGGTTGGCCCGTCTCCTGCAATCCAGCGCGGCGCAGGCCCCATCGTAACCGGCACGTTCCGACATTCATCGAAGCAGATCATCGACCTGCGCGTCGAAGGCCAAGACGCGCCGATCGTCTGCACGCCAGAACATCCTTTCTGGTCCGAAGACCGGCAAGATTTCATTGCGGCCGGCCAACTGCGCATCGGCGAACGCCTCCGGTCCGTCAGCGGACATCCACTCCGAGTCGCAGCAATTGCCCGTCGCGAACGGTCCGAGGTCGTCTACAACATCGAAGTGCATCGTCAGAGAGTCTTCTCGGTCTCGTCTATTGGCATTCTTGTTCACAACAACTCAGCGCGGACCTGGCCACCGATCGGTCCAGGGCCTAGCCCTCGCGGTGGACCACCTCGGGACACTCATACCGGCGCCTACTTACCTGAACCGGACGCGGTTGGCCCGCATACGACACTGGGAACCAGAATTGGCAACGACGGTGTGCCTTATACACAAGGGGCAACGTTTGACGCCGATGGAAACTTCCTGGGACGAACCGACGTTACGGACCATGGTCGGCCTTGGGACCACGGGAACCCGCATTTTCACCCCGCGACTTCTCCCTCGTCCGTGGATTCCGGCTCGCACGCAATACCGACACCCGCCGAGCTGGGCTTACTGCGCCTAGACCCATGATGAGAGAGACTATGACGATGGATGCATCGGTAGACGATGAGTCTCGCTGGATTCAGCTCGTGATCCAGCCTCCGGGCCCAGGGCTGTCGGGGGCAGCTGCCTACAAACTTTTCTCTTTGGTCGGCGCGCACATCGAGGCCAGACTGGTTGTTCTTTGGGAGCCAGAGGACCCAATTCTGGTCAGGCTGGTCGATCGTCAAGAGGGGATAGCCGTACTCTCCCTCGAGTATTTCCTAGGAATCCTGCACGGTGCGCCGCATTTGGAGTGGGGGGACTTCTTTTTGTGTAGTTCGACCGACTCCGTCAGCCAGTTGCTGGCCAGCCGCGGATCATATAAGCCCTGGGGGGGCGAGGGCGCCGTGCCGTACAAGCGACTTCTGCCTCACGCCTTGGCGACAATACGCGCAGTTGACGATGGGTATTTCTACATATATACGGTGCAGCTTCAGCTCTACCACGCGCTAAAACTAGTCTACCCTGACTTGGAGTACAAAAGCGGAACCATCGAAGACCTGGATTTCCCTGCGTAGCCACCACAGGAGATGGCGTACCCGCGTTGTGCGACGGCCTCCTGCTCCCACACCCTCGACCGCATGTCTCCAATCGTCGACCGTAGTAACATACTCAAAGCCCAGTTTAAGCGGGTCACATTCTCGCGCAGGCGCGCCGAGACTGCAGGGGCACAGGGGGCCTCTGCAAATTATACTGCACATTGTACTAGACTGTCACACACCCTTGCCGGCACCGCCGCTACTCGACATCGGAAACATTAGCCCTTAGAGGGAGCAATGAGTGATGACGATCGTTCTTTACAGCGCCGTCCGCATCATTGGGGGACGGGAAGCGCAACAGAACTTCGAGGACTACTGCCAGCACACCGCCGGCCTTCATGATTTTGCAGTTGAGTGGCCGCCCCGATCATATTGGAAATTCGTACATATTCGGCTTGGGGATTTGTGGGAGGGAGACGATTGGCGCCTGTTCGCTATAACGGATAGCCAAAGTAAATCTGAAGCCGAGGGCGCGAATGCCCTCGTTCTGCAATCACTCGATGTCGCGCAACATACGCCGCAACTACAGGCGCGACTCCAGCCTTCACAGGATTTGGCCCTGGGTCAAACAATGGCGCGGCATCTACTTTCTCTTTTGGCACGAGTCCATCACACACGCCTACCTCGTTGTGGAAGACCTGAGCGGCGATCTTTGTACGCCTGACAAAATCAAGCGTATGCCGCTCGCGCAAGTCATTCAAGACATTTGGGTTCACTATTGCCTCGGCGACAGCGAGGAAGCTTCGTTGTACGAGATCGATCTGACTGAATTGCCGAACGGGTTGCTGCCGACGGATGACCCTTAACTCGACTTTAGCCAATTGTCGGTGTGGTTGAAGTCGGGTCACAAAGGAATTTTCCTCGTTCCCAGGCTCTGCCTGGGAACGCACTGCCCGCAGGCTCGGCCTGCGTCGGCGTGGCTCAAGGGCCGGCGGGCGACCGAAAGAGGTCGGTCGGAGCTCAGCGAGGCAGAGCCTCGCGTCATCGGGTTCCCAGGCGGGAGCCTGGGAACCAGTAGCGTAGAATGGCACTGACACTGCCACCGGCGAGACGGTCCAGTACAATTGGGATTACCGGAATCGGCTGACGAAGGTGACGTTCAAAGACGGAGCTGGCACGGTGACGAAGGTCGTCAAGTTTGACTACGACGTCTTCAACCGCCGCATCGCCAAGCGCGTCGATGACGA
>JAADHY010000308.1 GCA_013151585.1 Planctomycetota bacterium | reverse complement strand
CGGGGGCGATGGTGACGATTATGTGAACGGCCAGGGCGGCAGCAACGATACCGTGCGCGGCGGTCCAGGTAACGACTACCTGCGTGGCGGCCCGGGGAACGACGTGCTCTACGAAGAGGGCGATGTCGATTTCGATCTGAACGACGACGCGCTGCTGGGCCAAGGCGCCGATCGGTTGAGGGAAATCGAACGGGCGGAGCTGCACGGCGGCGCAGCCGCGAACACGATTGACGCCAGCGACTTCAGCGGCTCAACCACTTTGCACGGTGGTGACGGCGATGACAGCCTCATTGGTGGCCGCCAGCGCGACCGCATCCACGGCGAAGGCGGGAATGACACCACTCGCGGCGGTCCCGGCGACGACCTCCTCTACGGCGGCGACGGAGACGACGACCTGTTCGGCGACGAGGGGCATGATCAAATCCGTGGCGGCCGAGGCGCCGATGATTTGGATGGCGGCGACGGCGACGATGAGCTGCACGGCGAGGACGACGACGATGTCCTTCGAGGTGGCCCCGGCGACGACTATCTGGACGGCTCAGACGGCTCGGACTTGCTAGACGGCGATGACGGGGCGGACTTCGAGGAACGCGGATTCGCCGCCGACCTCGACGAAAAACTGGTCGTTCCGCTGACCCCCGCTGTCGGCTCGAACGCGGTTGGCTACATCGAGTTCGAGTGGAACCAGGCGGCCGGAGCGAAGATCGAGATGGAGATCACCGTCTCCGGCGCGACCCCCGGAACGCATGACGTATCCATCGATGGCGTGGTGATCGGTCAGATCACCGTCAATGCCCAAGGCGTCGGACACGTGAAGTTCACAAACCGGCCCGACAGCCCGGACGAAATGCCCTTCCCGCAGAACACCCCTCAAATCCATTCCGGGACGCTGGTTGAGATTGCGTCCGTTGGAAGCGGGACCTTCGAGAGCCTCAACGCTGGCGGAGGCCAACAGCCCGGTGGCCAGGAATCCAAACTGAAAGCCATGCTATCCGGCGACACGGCGGCGTGGGGCAAGGCAGAGTTCGAGACCGAAAACGAAGGGCAGCAGCAGGAGCAGAAGTTCGAGGTCGAAATTTACAACGCCACGCCTGGCAATCAATACAACGTGCTGGTGGATGGTGTAGTCGTCGGCCAAATGACGATCAATGCTCAGGGAATCGGCAAGCTGGAATTCCAGACCCAGCCGGAAGGTGACGAATTGCCCTTCCCGCAGAACTTCCCGAACGTGCAGTCCGGATCGACTGTGGAAGTTCAAGGCCTGGCCAACGGCACGCTGATCCCCGACGGATCAAGCAATCATCAACACCAGCAAGGTGGCGATCATGGTGAGATGCAGCTTCGGGCCAACCTGACTGGCAACACGAATGCGTGGGGCCAAGCCGAGTTCGAGCAAGAGTATGAACACGGCCAAAACGTCAGGAAATTCGAAGTGGAAGTCTACGGCGCCCAGCCGGGAGCGCGTTTCGACGTGGTCGTGGACGGTGTCACCGTCGGACAACTCACCATCCGCAACAACGGCCAAGGCCGACTGAAACTGACCACCAACCCCGATGACCCCTATGAGTCCCCGTTCCCGACCAACTTCCCGGCCGTCCAAGCCGGATCGGTGGTCACCGTTCAGGGACTAGTGACAGGGACCCTTACGAACGTCCCCCATGGCGACTGATCGCCTCTCGGCTTCCGGGGCACTCCCCCGCCCCGGAAGCCTCTTTTTTTGCGCGCCAACTTTGGTTTTGCCTTCCGCCCCGTTTCGCGATTCGCCGGAAAGCCCTCGGATTCGCACGCGTGTGACGCTTTGAGTCTGTCGCGGAGGCGCCTCAGCGTTGCCTTTCCCACCACCGGCCACCAGAATGGCTCCTCGGCCATCCGGCCGGAAAGGGTCTTCGAACTATTGGGAAAGGGGACGCTGATGACAGGCTTCCGTTCCGCGGCAGGGATCGTGCTGTTGGCAGCTCTGGCGCTTGTCCGGATGAGTTCCGCCGCCAAAGGTGCGCCCGAGTTTCGTTCTTACCAGACCTCGTCTGAATCGAAACCACCGCAGCCCTCGCCATTGGCGATGCGGGTCTTACGGCCCAAGCCGTCAAACGCCGTCCTTTTCAATCCGGGAATGGGGCTTTACCTTCCCGCGGGCGAGCGGCTCCGCGTTCAGCCAGCATCAGACGCGTGGGTTTTTCAGATCGCCGACATCGCCTATTTCCGACCGGTCTGGAGCGACCTGGAACCGGATGGCCCGCGGTCCTCGTTCGACGAATATTTTCAGCCCATTTTCGACTTTTGGGTCAAGAAGCTCGGGAAGCGGGTCGCTTTCCGGGTCATGTCCGAAAGCATGCACGCTCGCACCGAATATGCCACGCCCAAATGGGTGTTCGACCGAGGCGTGCCGGGGGTTGAGCACAAAGGCCTGTATGTGGCTCGCCAACTCGATCCGGTCTTCTGGGACGAGAAGTACCTGCAGCTTTATTGCCAGTTTGTGGAGCGGCTAGGCCGCTATCTGGACGGCCGCCCCGGACTGGAATTCATCGACGTGGGCGGGATCGGCGAATGGGGCGAAATGCACCTGGGGCTGCACATCCCCGGCCGTTGGACGGCGGACCAACTGGAGGCGACCGGTTTCACGCGCGAGAAATACATCGCCGCGTACCGCCGCGTCATCGACGTCCACGCCCGTACTTTTCCGAACACACGCGTTTTCTTGAACGTGGGCGACTACGCGCAGATCAACGACTACGCCGCCCTGCGCGGCCTGCACTTCCGGCAAGACGGGCTGACACCGCGCGGCCCCAGCGCGGATGTGGGCCGGCGGTTCTACCGCTCGTACGCTCGGCGAGGCGTCATCTGTAACTACGAGTTTCACAGCAGCTATCGCAGCATGGTGAAAAAGGGCTGGGACCTGAAAACCACGCTGGAAGTCGGGCTGAGTGATCCGATCTCGTACTTGAACACCAATGTTTTCGGGCTATCCCAGTGGGAGAAGGCGCCGGAGGAAGTGAGGCGTCTGTTTCTGGACGCGGCCCGCCGAATCGGCTTTCGGTTCGTGTTGAAGGAGCTGAAGGTGCAAAAGCGGATTCGCGTCGACGGCCGCCGTCCCAGTCGGCTTCTGATCGAACATCAATGGTCGAATCATGGGGTCGCGCCGTGCTACGAAAGCTACGCGCTCGAGTTCACGCTGCACGATGCCGCGGGACAGATCGTCGTTCAGCAGCTCGATTTCCCGGACACGGCCACGACGCTCTGGTGGCCGGGCGAAACGGTCTCTGACCGCACGATTCTGCGCATTCCGGCGGACTTGCGCGAGGGCGAGTACCTGTTGAAGGTGGCAATGATCAAGCCCGAACCGCCCCGACAGCGGATTCGGCTGGCTCTGCCCGATCCTGACGCCGAGCTCCGCTACCCGCTTTGCCGAATTCCCGCCGTGAAGGCCCAGCGGTCGGCGTCCGTCGTTCGCGCGGAGTTTGAAACGGACGGACACGATTGGCAACCCACGCGCGGTATTTCGGCCAAACGCGATCCCGAACAGGCTCACGGCGGCCACAGCAGCCTGCGGATCGAAGGCACTCAAGAAGGTAGCTGGAACTACGTCGCCCACACGTTGAAAGAGCCGGTTTATCCGGGTAGCAAGTATCGGCTGACGTGCTGGCTAAAGGTCGACCGGCTGGAGCCCGCTCGGTTGGCTCCGTATCTGAAGCTCGGCGTCATCGGTGCCGACGGGAAATGGTTGGCTAATTTCGCCACGTCCAAATACGATCCGTCTCGGTTGGGGCAGTGGCAGCGGCTAGTCGCTGTTTTTGAAACGCCTCCGAACACGGCAGGGGGACACTTCGCGTTGGAAAAAGGCGAAAAAGAGACCCCGATCACAATCCGTGCTTGGCTCGACGACGTCCGACTGGAATTGCTGGAAGGACCGTAGCACCACAGTGCGAGCTGCGATTGCACGAGGGCTGACCGGCGTGTAAAGTGACCGCCGTTCTTACACCTTCAGACCTAAAGTTTCGACTTTCAACGAACAGAGCAAGGAGACGACGATGGCTGCCGAGTATCGCTTTTCGTTCGGGCCGTGGAATATTCATGAGGGAGCGGATCCGTTCGGACCGCCGGTACGCCCGTCGGTGGCGTTCGCGGAAAAACTGAAGCTCTACAAGAAGCTTGGTTTCGACGGCGTGCAGTTCCACGACGATGACGCCGTGCCGGACATGGAAAACCTTTCTCCCGCCGAAATCGTCAAGCGGGCGAAAGAAGTCAAGAAGATGCTCGACGACGAAGAGCTGGTCGCTGAGTTCGTGGCACCTCGTTTGTGGGAAGACCCGCGGGGCATCGACGGCGGCTTCACTTCAAACGATCCGGAATGCCGGGCTTGGGCCATCGAGCGGCTGAAGCGCTGCAACGACATCGCCAACGCCCTCGGAACGCACCTGCACGTTCTGTGGCTGGCACGCGAAGGCACTTACATCCGCGAATCCAAAAACGCGATCCAAGCCCACCGCCATTTGATTGAGGCGCTCAATGCGGTTTTGGAGTACGACTCACAGGCGGAGGTTGCGATCGAACCGAAGCCAAACGAGCCGATGGACCACGCTTACATTCCGACGATTGGCCATGCCCTAGCCATCGCACACGAAACAGTCGACCCGGCACGCGTTGGTGGTTTGATCGAGACGGCTCATGCCTTGCTGGCCGGGCTGGATCCATCAGACGAAATGGCTTTCGCTCTGGCCTTGGGGAAGCTTTGGAGCGTCCATCTGAACGACCAGAACGGTCTGAAGTTCGACCAAGACAAGACGTTTGGGGCCGCCAATCTGCGAGCGGCCTACAACCAGGTTCGCGTTCTGGAGTTGGGCGGATATGCCGAAACAGGACGTTTTGTCGGCTTGGACGTCAAAGCCATGCGGACCCAAAAGCCCGAGGCCGCTCAGAAGCACTTGGCCAACAGCCGCGAGATCTTCTTGCTGTTGGTCGAGAAGGTCCGCACGTTCCCGAAAGACGTGGAGGAACAGTGCATCGCGAATCGCGACTACGAGGCTCTCGAACTGGCCGTCTTGAAGCACCTGATGGGCCAACTGTGAGCTGCCGGCGCCAGCGGCGTCCCAGAAGTGACGTCGGCCGGACGAGTTGCGCGCTTGCTCGGTGGATTGCCGTAACGGCGCTACTGTGCGCGTTGTCTCCGAGAGTACTATTCGCCGGGAGGGAGGCTGAACCAAGGGCCGGACGCCATAAAGCAACGCCGCGACGCGGGGCGGTGCCCGGTCGGGGAGGAATCGGGCAGTTGGTCTACCCAAGCCGCACCTGGGCACGGATGTCGCCTGCGGCCGCGGGCCTGGACCCCGACAAATTGAGACGCTTCAGCCAATTCGTCGGCGGGCGGGGGTGTGTCGTCCGCTTCGGCCGTCTGGTGTATTCCTGGGGAGACGTCGGCCGTCGGGCGGACGTGGCTTCCGCGGCCAAGCCGTTTTATTCTTTCTTCTTGTTCAAAGCTCTGGAAGACGGCCGGATCGCGAGTTTGGACGAAAAAGTGGTGCGCTGGGAGCCTCGACTCGCTCACATCAACGCCCGACTCGGTTACAAAGACCGAAACATCACGTGGCGGCACTTGGCCAATCAAACCGCATGTTACGGGCTCCAAGAACGCCCAGGCACAGCGTTCGCCTACAACGACTGGCAGATGGCGTTGTTCTGGGACACGCTTTTCTTGAAAGTCTATGGTGCAGCGTATGAAACAGTCGACGCGCAGGTTTTCCGTCCGCTGTTGACCGATCGGCTCGGGTGCGAAGACAGCCCCACGATGCTGGCCTTTGGACCAAAGGACCGTCCCGGACGCGTCGCGATTTCCGTGCGCGACTTTGCCCGATTTGGACTCCTGTTCTTACGCGACGGGCTCTGGCGAGGCCAACGCGTGATTCGCGCCGAGCATGCTCGGTTGGCTGTCACGAGTCCTGTCCCTAATTCGATCCCTCGAGCCGGGCAGACGGCTGCGGAAATGATCCCCGGACAACGTTCGATCGGTTCCAGACGCATCCCGGACAATCAGACGGACCATTTTGGTAGTTACAGTTGGCTGTGGTGGATCAACGGAGTGGACCGGCGCGGCGTGCGAATGTTTCCGGACGCTCCGACCGACTTGTACGGCGCGTTCGGCCACGGCGGTCCGCGAGCGATGTGGGTGATCCCCAGCCTGGACCTGGCCGTGTCCTACAACGACGCCCGCATGCGACAGTGGACCAGCGGCCGGGGCAATCCCACCAACCAAGCCATTTCCCTCCTGCTTTCCGCCGTGTCCGAGTGATGCCGCCGATCAGTTTTGGCTCGCTCAAAGCCGGCGAGTCGGTCGACGTTCAGACCGCCCCACCTCGTCTTACTCAGCACAAAGTCAGCATAAGCCGCTTCATCTCACGCTTTAGCAATGGAAATCCCGCCAAAATCGGTGGGAAGTTCGCGCTAAACCTTGGCCTGCCAGCACACTTCCGCAAGCTCCGCGTCGTGGTGGATACGGATTTCGATGGCGTCGGCTTCGTAGGAGAGGCGCACCGGCTGCGGGCCTCGAGGGGTGAGCTGCACGGCGCTAGGTGCGCTACATAAACCATGGCGGATCGTGATGGGCGAGCTGCCCTTCGCCATGCCGTGACTTTCGGTTCTGTAGCCCTGGTTGTCGTGTATGTGGCACTGGGTAGCACCTTCTTGCAGCAGGACGCCCCCGAGCTTGTTGGCGCGAACGTTATTCCCATTGACCTGACAGTGTTCCGCACCGGCGAGCAAGGCGATGCCGTACTCCTGCTTTTTCTCCGGTCGGTCGTCCCAGCACTGGTTGCCCTGGACGCAGAAGTCCCGGCAATTGACCACAATGCCGCTATGGCGCCCACCCTTGGCCGCGTTGTTCCTGGCAATGTTGCCAATGATCAGGCCGCGTGAGGCCTTGGCGCTGTGAGCGCGGATTCCGTGCTGGTCGTTCTCATAGACCGTGTTGCCAATCACACTGATGCTATTGCCCGGATGGGCTCCGGAGCCGACGATGATTCCATCTCGGCCGTTGTGATGGCAGACGTTACCCAACGCGACGATGTTGCTGCCGCCTTCAATATAGATGCCCCAAAACCGACATCGCTCGGCGACATTGCCGATGTAGAAAATATCGTGGCAGTCAAACTGGTTGCCGAGGCCGTCCTGCCAGAACAGCTTCAAGTCCTTGCGGCCGACCACGTGGTTGTTGACTGCCCAGCAATTGCGAGACACGTTCTCGAACGCCACACCTGTCTCGCGACAGTCGTGCACGTACACGCCAACGATGCGCACGTCGGTAGCACCGCTGACCTGGATGCCGTAAATGCCGTGCTGGTTGTTAGCCGCATTGCCGTCGATCTCACCGCCTATGATCTCGATCTGCCTGCCCGTCTTGTGATCCTTGTTGGTGACGATGTAATTAACTTGCTTCGGAGCCGACCGAGCGTTGGCGACCAGAGTGATCTTTCCGGCGATTCGGAGCCGGGTATAGTTCGGCACCTCGATTCCGCTTCGGCGGTTCGGGTCCCACGAGGCCGGGCCGAGGTCGAGGTCGATCGGGCCTTTGATCAGCACGGTTTCTTTCCATGTCTTACCCGGCGCGGCGGCTGCGTTCAGTGTCTCGTTGATCACGCGTCGCGCATCCTTGCCTTCGAACTCGACCTTTCCCGTCCGGGCGTTGACGCCCCGCACGATGCCACCTTCTTGGAAAATAACATAGGCCGACTCTTGGGCTGATTGCTCATCGCAACCGCGCGCAGACGACGCACGCTGCGATGCCGTAACCGAGCAGTCAGGCCCCAGCGTACCAAATGCCACAAGTCCGGCTTGTTCGAGAAACCTTCTTCTGATCATGGCGGCCTCCTTTTCCGGGTTGGAAAAGCTTTTGGAATCAGCATAGAAGGAAACCGATGGTAAGATCGGCGGTCAGGCCAGTTGGTTGCGGCCCACCGGCAACAATTGTCTTTGTTGTTCGAGTGCCGACATTTGCGGTGAAACTGCCAGCGAGCATTGTGCCTGACCATTTTCCGCGGCTGCGCCTTCCGGACCGCGACCGTTCCTTGCCGTCATTACTTATCCGAAACGGTAAATGCAGTTTCTCGCTCCAAGCCGATAGGCTTGCTAGTCTCCGTGCGATGTGGTGACGACTTGGGCCATTTTTGCTTCCAGCATGCGTGTCAGCCGCGTGACGATCTGTGGTTGCTCGGTGGCGACGTTTACGTTTTCATTCGGATCGGTCCGATGGTCGTAGAGCTCGATCAAGCCCACTTCACCTTTGGCGTTGATCCAGCGCACCAGCCGATAGCGTTCGGTGCGGATGGCATGTCCGCGGTATCCGCGGCCGCCAGGGTGCGTGCTGTAGGCGCTGCGTTTTCCCGGTGCGTCGGGCCGCTGGAGCATCGGTTGCAGCGACTGACCGGCGAGCCCCGGCGGCGTCGGTAGGCCGCATAGGTCCGTCAGCGTCGGGAAGACGTCCACGGCCTCAACGATCCCGTCCGCCGGGACGCCCGGCCGGCTCATGCCCGGCACTTTGATGATCAACGGACTGTTCGTCGCTGTCTCGTAATTGGTGTGCTTGCTAAACATGTGGTGTTCGCCAAGCTGCCAGCCGTGGTCGGACCAGAGCACGACGATCGTGCGCTCAGCACACTCGAGCTGGCGAAGTCCGTCGAGCAGCCGGCCGATCTGGGCATCCACGTAGGCGGCTGCGGCGTAGTAGGCGCGACGCTGCCGAATCGCTTCCTCGCGGCTGATCTGGCCCACGCCGCTCGGCCAATAGTAATGGGCCGTCAGCTCCTCGCTCTTGTGGATGCAGATCGACGGATCCACGTTTTCGGGCGGGTGAAAATTGGCGGGCAGGCCGACCTTCCTGGCTGGGAACCGGTCCCAATACTTCTTCGGTGAGGCGTGAGGAAGATGGGGCTTGTAAAACCCGACAGCCAGCAGGAACGGTTTGGTGCCGCTGGACAGTCGCCTCAGCTCCTTGATAGCCGCACCGGCCAAGTAGTAATCGGCGTAGCCGTCGTCACCGACATCACCACACTCGAACGGCGGTCGTGGTGGCTCATCGCGCACCCAGCGAATGACCGCGTTATAGGCACGGCCGTTCGAGTAGCCGAAAAACGCATGCCACGGGGTCTGCCAGCGTCCGGTCGGCGCGTAGGCCCGATCCCAACTGAACGGCACTTGGTGCACCTCGTAGCGAGGCGGCAGTGTGCCGGCCGGCTCGTGGCTCACCTTGCCAATACT
>JAADHY010000164.1 GCA_013151585.1 Planctomycetota bacterium | reverse complement strand
TGCTGGCCCACCGGCTGACGGCATTGCCGGAGTTTCAGTTGGCCTGACAGGCAACGTTTTCGACAAGTACGGGAAGGAGCACTCCCGATGACTGCGAACCGACGGGAATTCCTCAAGGGATCGTTTGAACTGGCCGGCTTGATCTCGCTGAGCCCGGCCGTGCCGGCCTTCTTGTGGCGAACGGCACGGGCCCAAGCCGCCTTCGGCACGGCCGCTGCGTCCGACCAGACCGTCTTGATCGTCTTGCAATTGACGGGGGGCAATGACGGCTTGAACACTGTCATTCCGTACGAGAACGACGCTTACGCGAAAGCCCGTCCCACCATCCGATTCACCAGGCGCGAAGTTCATCGGATTGGCCGGACCGGGCTCGGCTTTCATCCCAGAATGAAGGCGTTTCTTCGGCTGCTGGACGAACAGATGCTAACGGTGGTCCAGGGAGTCGGCTATCCGAACTCCAAACGCGAGCATGCCGCGGCCATGCGCGATTGGCAGACGGCCTCGCCGCAGAATGACGAAACGCAAACCGGATGGCTGGGCCGTGCCGCGGACCAAATCGCCTCGGAACGAATCGGAGAAGTGCCGGCCACTTTCGTCAGCAACATTGCTTTTCCCATGGCGTTGCGAGCGAAAGACGCAATTGTGCCGGCCATCCGCTCATTGAAAGACTGGACCTTCCGTCCCTTGCCTGGCCAGCCGGCGAACTCCCAACGGGATTTCTTGGAACACGTCACACGGGCGACATCGGAGCCGCTCGGCGATGCGGGAAAGGCCGCCGACAATCCATTGTTGGAGTTGGTGCGACGCCAAACACTGTCGGCTTGCACGGTAGGGCGACGGCTCGAGGCTGTTGCCGAACGGCGTCCGCGAGCAAACGTCGTTTATCCGAACTTCGGACTGGCCGAACGGTTGCGCACGATTGCCGATCTCATCCGAGCTGACCTCGGGACTCGGATTTTCTTCACCGAGCTCGGCGGCGGCGATTTCGGCGGGTTTGACAATCACGCCAATCAACGGGGCAACCACGGAGCGCTGCTGCACCAGTTGGCTGAGTCGGTCGCCGCCTTCCTGGACGACCTGAAGCGCGATCGGCTGGCCGACCGGGTGGTCTTGATGACTTTCAGCGAGTTCGGCCGGACGGTGGCGGAAAACGGCCGACGCGGCACGGATCACGGAGCCGCTGCGCCGGTTTTTCTGGCAGGCGCAGCCCTGCGCGGAGGATTGGTGGGCGATCATCCCAGTCTCACCGACTTGGACAACAACGCCCTGCGCCACCACACTGATTTCCGCCAAGTCTACGCGACCATGCTGGACCGCTGGCTGGGCATTGACAGCCAGACGGTCCTTGGTCGGCGTTTCCCGTCACTGGACCTTTTTCGGTCGTGATTTTGCGGAGGCAATCTTCCGCGCCTGGCAAGCCCTCCACCGGCAACAAATGCCTCAGTCTCCGGCCCGCGAGAACCATTGTGCCAGAAAACGGCCGGTGTAACTTCGTTTGCATCGGGCGACCTGACGAGGCGTGCCCGTGGTGACGATCCGGCCCCCCGCGTCGCCGCCCTCCGGGCCCAAGTCGATGATCCAATCGCAGGCTGCGATCACGTCCAGATTATGTTCGATGATCAGCACGCTGTGGCCTTGCTCGACCAGCCGCCACAACAGTCGGATAAGGTTTTCCACGTCGGCCGGATGCAGCCCCGTCGTCGGCTCGTCTAACACGAAAAGCGTTGACGATGCCGACGGGCGGCTGAGCTCAGTGGCCAGCTTCACCCGCTGAGCTTCTCCACCCGACAGCGACGGCGACGGTTGACCGAGTTTCAAATACCCGAGGCCGATGTCGACGAACGTCTCCAGGATGCGGCTGATGGACGGAAAGTTCCGAAAGAATTCGGCCGCTTCGTCCATGCGCATTTCCAAAATGTCCGCGATCGTGCGGCCGCGATACCGCACGGTCAACGTCGCTCGGTTGTATCGTGCACCGTCACACTGCGGACATTCGATCAAAAGATCGGACAAGAGCGGCATTTCCAAACGCTGATAGCCTTGTCCGGCACAATGCGGACACCGCCCTGGCGATGCATTAAAACTGAACCGCCGGGCTGTAAAGCCTCGTACGCGGGCCTCGCGCGTACGAGCGAAAATGCGGCGCACCTCGTCCCAGATGCCGCAGTACGTGGCTGGAGTGGAGCGTGGGGTTCGACCGATGGGCGAGCGGTCGATTTCGATCACGCGCGAAAGCTGCTCGGCACCAACGACGCCGGCTCGATCGGTTTTTTCGGCGCTTTCCTCCGATTCGTCTGGGCAATGGGCTCCCGTCGGGCGGCCGCGATGCTCTGATTCGCGCGCGAGGTTTTGGTCGGCCGCTGCCAAGGCTCGCCGTAGGACTGGGACCAGCGTCTCCGTCACCAGCGAAGTCTTCCCCGAACCACTCACGCCCGTCACGGCGACCAGCCGTTTCAATGGGATTCGCACCGTGAGATTTTTCAGGTTGTGCCGCGTGGCATTTCGAAGTTCAAGCCTGGGCGCCGATCGGACAGATGACCGTGTTTTGGGCGACAGCGACACTGCACCGTCGCGGAGGTAGCGGGCGGTGATTGACCGCCGACTGCGAGCGACCTGAGTGGGCGTTCCGACCGCGACCACACGACCGCCGTCTTGCCCGGCCCCCGGGCCCAGATCAATCACGTAGTCAGCCTGACGCATCACGGCCGGCTCGTGTTCGACCACAAGCACCGTGTTGCCCGCGTCTCGCAGTCGTCGAAGCGATTCGATCAGCCGATCGGTGTCTCGAGGATGCAGCCCGACGGTCGGCTCATCCAGAACGTAGCAGGCGCCGGTAATGCCCGAGCCCAGACAGGCGGCCAGGCGAGCCCGCTGGTATTCGCCGCCGGAAAGACTCCGCGTCGGCCGGTCCAGCGTCAAGTAGCCCAAGCCGATCTCTTGCAGGAACCGCAATCGACGCAGAATTTCGGGAAGGACTTTCGAGACGGCCAAATGGGCTGGCGGAGTCAGAAGGTCCCCCGCGGCCCCGGACGGCGATGAAGGCGGCAGCGACGTGAGGGCGACATGCACGTCCGGGCGGTCCTGGACCGCCGACAGAGTTTGCGCGACTTCCCCGAAGAACTTCAAAGCTTCCGTGACAGACAGAGCCGCGATTTCGTGAATGGCCTTTCCAAAAAACGTCACAGACCGCGCGAACGCGCCGAGTCGACTTCCCTGGCATTCATGGCAAAGCACAGTTGGCTGATCAAGCGGAGCATCAACGGGTACGGTTCCAATCCGACGCCCACCGTGACGGCTGCGTCGGCTCCGTGCCGACGTTTCTTCCAGCGGCACGCGTCCCAACCCCCGACATCGTGGACACGCACCGTACGGGCTGTTGAAACTGAAAGTCCGTGGCTCCAGGTCGGGAAAGCTTAGGTCGCACGCACGACACGCCGAGCGGTCGCTAAACAGCAAATCGCGCCAGGCGTCGCCGTCCTGGTAGGTGACCAAGCACAGACCATCCCCCAGACGCAGAGCCGCATCGACGGATTCGCGCAACCGTTGCCGAATTCCGGGCTTGATGATCAGCCGGTCGATGACGGCATCAATGTCGTGTTCACGCGATCGAGCCAGGTCGGGCGGTGACGCCACGTCGACAATCTGGCCGTCGACTCGAGCCCGAACAAATCCTTCTTTGGCGATCCGCTGGAAGACATCCCGGTGTTCGCCACGACGGCCGCGGATGATGGGAGCTAGGACCATCACCTTCCGTCGCTCCTCCAGCCTCAGGATGGCATCGACCATGGCGGCGGGCGTCTGCTGCGCGACCGGCCGGCCGCACCGAGGACAATGCGCCTGCCCAGCTCGCGCGTAGAGCAGTCGCAAAAAGTCATAAATCTCCGTCGTGGTGGCCAATGTGCTGCGGATGTGAGCCGTGCCGGCGTGCTGATCGATGCTGAGCGTCGGCGGCAGCCCGTCGATCTGATCCACGTCCGGACGCTGTACATCGGCCAGCAGAAGACTGGTTCGGCTGGCTAGACAGATCAGGTACCTTCGCTGACCCTCAGCAAAAATGGTGTCGAGAGCCAAGGAGCTTTTGCCGCTCCCGCTAACCCCTGTCACCACGACCAGTTCACCGTGTGGGATGTCGACGTCCACGTCACGCAAGTTGTGCACCCGCGCACCGCGGATCGCAATGCAGGCGTTGGTGTGGCTGACGTCGTTCATGGCCTAACCGGGATACAGTTTGCACACCGTCAAGAGCCCCATTGGCCTTGGCATCGGTTTGTGTCATTTTACTTTAGACTTTCGGAGTCCGGCACAGAAGGGGAGAACTCGGGACATCGGTCCTCGCATCCTCAATGCGAGACAAACCCGATTTCGGCAATCGCCAAAGGGGCGAGGATCGGCTCCCTTCCTTTCGAGTGGCCATCCACTAGACGACAAAGCAAGTCGATTGGTACAGTTGCCGTCAGAGTTTCCGGCGGGACTCCATGCCCCCAGCCGATGACTGGTCAGGAACGTAGCGGTCCAGAAGGAAAGAGGGGAAGGCGAGCGATGTTTCTGGGAACCGTGGGTCGAGTAGTGTTGCTGCTGAGCGTGGGGGCAGGCGCTGTCAGGCCGAGCGATGTGAAACCGGCGCGGCAAGTCGAGCCGATTGGGCAGACTCGCGTTCGGCTGCAGCGAGCGGTGGACCGGCTCTGTTCAACGCCGCTCGATAACCTGGAGCTGGTTCTGGCCGATGTCAGTTTGCAGATGAAGCGGCGGTTTACCGAGTACAGCGGCGACATTTCCGGCCGGATGCTCGGAGCGCTCAATGCCGCCGCGCCGCTGCTGGGACGAAAACCGGCCATCCTGGACCAGTTGGCCGCTCGCCTGCCGCAGTACCAGAAGCCGGACGGCCACTTTGGTGCCGACCAGGACTTTCCGCACATCGTCCGTAACCGCGACATGCCGATCTTGTGGGGCAACGGCCGGCTCTTGTTGGCGATGGCCGAGCGGTGTCGGGATCGGCCGGACCCGCGGCTGCTCGCGTCAGCCCGAAAGTTGGGCGACTATCTGATTGCAGTGCGCCGCTACTTCGGGAAGGACGAAAATTATGAGCGTCTTGAAGGGCCCGGAGGCCTCGGATTTGCCACGTGCTACCCGTCGGTGATCGATGGGCTGGTCGCGCTGGGAGAGGTGACTGGGGAAAGCCGTTTCTATGAGGAAGCCCAGTTCATTGCGCGTTTGGCGCTGCGCGATAAAGACATTTATGGGCGCCACAGTCACGGGCGGCTGGTGGCTTTCCGGGGCATGCTCGACCTGGATCGGCTGACCGGAAGGCGCGAGTTCATAGACGCGGTTCAGACGCACTATGCCCGGATCGAACGGGAATGGCTGTTTCCAACCGGCGGGGTCCCGGAATACTTCCGTAAAAAGTATCCCCGCGACGAAGGCTGCTCCGTTGCCGACTGGATCCGCGTCAGTTTCTTATTGTGGCAGGCGACAGGACGCACGGCCTACCTGGATGCGGCAGCGCACACGCTTCGAAATCATTTGCTTCCGATGCAATTCTGCAACGGCGGCTTTGGCCACGGCATGTTTCGAACGCTGACGGCCGGGGAAAAACACTATCCACGCGGCGCGGTCGGTCACGTTGGGGCGGAGGCCTATTGGTGTTGCTCGATGCACGGCACGCAGCTCTTGGCAGATGCAGTACGCTGGGCCGTGCTTCGCAGCGGGAGCCACTTTTTCGTGACTTGGCTGGCCGAAGCGAAAGCGACCACACGGTTGGACGGCCGGGCGATGACCATAAGCGTGCAGAACGGCGGCTGCGGCGAGTGGCAGGTGACCGTGGAAGCCGAACAGCCAATCGATTCGACGTTGCATCTGCGCGTACCGGGCTGGGCTTCGTCGATCCGAGTCGATGGCAAACCGCTGCCGTCGGTTAACGGTTGGGCAACGGTGTCGCGCCGGTGGGAGGGCAAGACAACCTTGCGGGTTGCTTTCTCTGACGGTATCCGTCTGGCCGGCCCGTATGCCGCTGCGGTCCAATCGGGCGAGCCGGTGCGCGTCTTCGCGGCAAGCGACCTATTCTGCCTGCCCGAGATTGCCGTCGATGACGATCTGCTCGAACCCGACTCGGTCCCGACCGTAATCGTGGCAAAGGACAGGCCGACAAACGGACGCATCCCCGTGCTGGTCGAGAGCCCGAAGGGAGAACGGCAGAGGGCCGCACTGGTGCCGATCAAGGATCGTCCGCGTGGCGGGGCTTGGTACTTGTTCCATGTCCGGAAGGTCGATCCGGCTGAATTCGCCCGTCTGGCCGAGTCGGCCAAGCCGCCGCGCCAGCCTGGCCAATTCGTCGAAATGGAATTTGCTTGCGACGGGACGTTTCAGCTTTTCTTCAATGGCAAACAAATACACGGACAGCAGGCGTGGTGGGACGGTCCTCAGGTTGAAGCCTATACCAGCCAGCCAACGAACGTCGTGGCGATCCTGGTCCGCACTCGAGCAAAGCGGCCCGGCCTGATCGGGCTGATCCGGGTCGGCGACCGCACTTACGTGACCAGGCCAAAGGATTGGTCTGCCGCACCAGCGCCGAAGAGATTGACCGCAGAATGGCTGACCGATCCGAGCCACGGAGCCTCACAGACCGTACCGCTCCAGGACCTCGGCCCGCTGGGCGTCCCGCCCTGGGAATACGTCCCCGGCGAATTCTTGGGCACCGGAGCTCACTGGATCTGGCCACAAACGAAAGCCAGCCCACGCGAGCAGCGCTGGTTGCTGCGGTTCGTGTTCAAGGTGCAGTGAGGAAGTTTCGGACTGCAATCGGCGCTCCGGGCCCGGTCAGGAACTGTGGGGGAAATCCTCGCTGTGCGATGGAGTCGGTCTGCGGCTCTGGTGGTCCGTGGGCGTGTCGCCACACTGGCCCGCTTGGCTTTTGTCCTTTTTGGGCTTCGCGTTGCGGCGTCGGGTCAAGTAACATGATGGAAGCTGGCAAATCGCTGAACGGTGCGCCCGGCTGCTCCGGAAGCACAGAGCTTTGGCGGGGTAGTTCGCCGCCGTATTTGAAGCGTCGTGGAAGACGGGTCGGTCGAGAGTCGAGTGCTCGGTCACAGCAGAAAGTTGGTGTTAAGCGACGTTGTGGTGCGGCCGTCTCGGCCGCTCGGTGCAGGCGAGACGCCTACTCCACAAAGCTTAGCGATCCTTTTGTCGCTTTGACACAGCACTAGTGCTTTGTCACAGCGACAAGTAGGGATTGTGCGGGTGAGTGAGCCGACGGCGCTAGCCGCGGGTGAGGACGCCCGACCCGACGCTAGCGCGTACGGCTTACGCCGCAATTACGCTGTGACAAAGCACTAGGCGATTCGAGCGTAAATGCGAGGGAGATTCGCGTGAGTTCGGTGTCGATATCTCAGTTGAAAACTTATCTGGGGCGGTACTTGCGTGCTGTGCGCCGCGGCGAGGAGATTGTGGTGACCGACCGAGGTCGGCCCGTTGCGCGGATCGTCCCGCTAGAGAAAGACGTCGAGGAGAAAGACGGGCTGGACGCGTTGGTTCAGGAAGGCATTGTCCGCCCGCGAGCAAAGGCCAAGGGCAGACTAAAGCCGCCACCTGGAAAAGGAAGCAGTGGCGTTCTGACAGCGCTTCTTCAGGAACGCCAAGAGGGACGCTAGAGCATCGAGGCGATGTTTTGGGATACCTTGGCCATCATTCCGGTGTTAGTTGTCGAGGCGTGGAGCCGTCAGGCGACCGACTTGCTCAACCGAGATGCGAACGCGGCAATCTGGTGGGGCACTCCAGTAGAATGTGCCTCTGCTCTGGAGCGTCGAAAAAGAGAGGGCGGACTCTCATCGGTTCGATATCGTGAAGCGTACCGTCGGCTGGCCCGTCTGCAGCAGCGTGTCGATCTTGTGCAACCGCATCCGGTCGTCCGTGACCGGGCAATTGAACTCTTGAAGCACCATCCTTTACGAGCCGGTGATGCTTTGCAACTGGCGGCAGCACTGATCTACTTCGAAGCTCGTCCAGCGTCGGCCATCTTTGTGTGCCTCGACTCGAGACTCCGCCACGCGGCCTCTCAGGAAGGCTTGCACATTCTTCCCGAGAAGCTGGGCACATCGTGAATCAGTGCCGAAGGTCACGCCCACGCGCGGGCGAAGAATTCCACCCAGTTGCGGTACAGAATCCCGTCGATGTCGGAGTGCGAATAGCCGCGGCGGTCCAGGATTTCAGCAATGCGCACTAAGTCCGCGATCGTGTCCAAATCGTGCGGCGTCTGTTCCTTACCGAAGCCGCCGTCCAGGTCGCTGCCGATGCCGCAGTGAGCTGCGGTACCCAGAAGCTGGCAAATGTGATCGATGTGATCGACTACGTCCTCCAGCGATACATCCGCCGGGTCGGACTGCCCGACTTGCCAGCCGGGCTTGAGCATCCAGCAATCCAGAGCCGCCCCGATGACGGCTCCTCGCTCCGCCAGCGCCTTGATCTGCTCGTCGGTCAATTGCCGATCGCCGGGAACCAGCGCGCGACAATTGTGATGGCTGGCCAAGACGGGGCCGCCGTACAAATCCAGTGCCTCCCAAAACGACTGGTCGGCCAAGTGAGTCATGTCCAGAAGCACTCCGGCGCGTTCCATTTCCTGCAGCAACCGACGCCCCTCATCCGTCAAGCCCCCTTCGCTGCCGGTGCCGTGGCAGTACTGGTTCGGCCCGTAATGGGCTGGGCCGACGATGCGCAGCCCCGCCTCATACCACTCCGCCACTTGCTCCGGTTCCAGAATGGCTGTGGCCCCTTCCATGCTCAGAATGATCCCAATGGGCTGGTCGTCAACATCCGGCTGCAGCCATTGCCGAACGTGTTGCTGCAGCGCGTCGCGGTCTTCCAGAAACCGCAGCACGCCGCGGCGTTCCATCGCGCGGTAGTAGGCGAGCTGCCCGTGACAGGCTCCGTAACCGGCCTCCAAGGATTGGAAGAACGTCCGCGGCTTCTCCTTGCGGTGCAATCGCGGTAACAAAGTCGCGATGATCAACCCCACTCGGCCCCGGCGCAGTTCCGGCCAGGACACCGTGCAATCACCAGGAACCGCATCCGGGAACTGTCGCTCAAACCGGCGAATTTCCGCGACCGGTTTCATCAGATCCCGGTTCCAATCCAGAGCATTCCAGGCCAAGTCAAGGTGGGCGTCGACAACCAAACGGGGTTCGGACACGAAAAAGCTCCTCTTTGTTCGCGGAACACGTCAACCGCCTGCACACTCCATCAGAGAGTCGCCGGCT
>JAADHY010000330.1 GCA_013151585.1 Planctomycetota bacterium | reverse complement strand
TGCTGAAGTTGAGTCGGCGGAGCGCTTCGCGACCGAGCGGGTCTTTCAAAAAGCGGCGCCAACAGTCGGCGCACAGATCGAAACGCATCTCGTGGGGCCCGCAGTCTTCGATGTCGACCGTGCCCTTGGCCTCCATCTCCGCGATCATCTCGGCGATCTCCTCCAGATGGTCGACGTCCAAGTCCTCGTTGCCCAGCTCCTCGGGATCAAAGGCCGGATAGACTTCGACCCGAGCCACAAATCGCCGCTCCGTCAGCTCACAACCACAGAGATCGCACGTGAAGTGCAGCATTGACCTGCGTTCCGTTCCTGAATGAACCGTCCAATCAAAAAAACTATGGGCGAATGACACGACATCGATTTTAGCCAGAAATCGCCCGTGGATGAAAGCCAGATTCGCCGGTTTTTGAAAGACTCGATCGTGACCTGAGGAAAGGCGCGGGGTTCGTCGCGAGCTCGCGTTCAGCCTTTCCTCTGCCCTTCTTTCTGCCCGTGGGCGATCCCACGCCGGCGTCGCCTCCGAGGCGATGTTCGGAGCCGAGTCTTGAGACGCGGTGGACAGGAACGTACACTGGGTGCGCACTGGCAACACTTACGGAGCTCCGAGCGCTGCGTCTAACGGGATCCCAAGGTTTTCATCAGCCCCAAGCTTTGCCCTCAGTGCTTTGTCAACCTGAAAAAGTGGGATCACGAAAGTTTGTGGAGTAGGCGGCTCGCTTGCCGTGGGCGTTCGAGGCGGTTCCCCTACAATCAAACCTTTCTCTTGCGCCAAATCACTAGGCCGCGTTCGACGGAGCACAAGCGGACGACTATGCTGCGGAATTCGGACGAAGACGGGCAACAACTTTCTTTTGCTCCGGCAGAGCCGGCGGACCTGTATCCGATTTTGAATCGGGCGGCGAGCATGTGGCCGTTGGTCGTCGTCCTTTCTCTGTTGCCCGCCGTGGTCGGATCCCGTCGGCTCACGATCGACGCTCTGGACGCCCTGTGGGGGCTGAAAGCTTTGGCGATTGCTGAGCGTACGAGCGGGATGAAATCGGCCGCCGTCGGGAACGACGCCACCGGCGTTTCGCCCTTCGCCGAGGCCCCGCCCCTCGGAACGTGGCTCGCGGCCACCGTGATGCAGATCGCGCGGCCGTCCAGTTGGCGGTGGTTGTTCTTGCCGTCCCTTTTTGCCGCGGGTTTTTTTGTCGCGGCGGCCTATCTTTGCCTGGAAGTGCTGCTCGGTGCTCGCGTGGCTCTGCTCGGGACGGCGGCTCTCGCCCTCCACGCTCCGGTACTGACCATGGCTTCGGATGCTTCGCCTCTGTTGTGGAGCTTGCCAGCGGCTGCGATCGCCGTTTGGGGGGCTGTCGCTCATTGGCGGAAGCCGCGAGAGTGGATTTCTCTTCCCCTGCTGGCCTGCTGCGTGGCGTTGGGGTTGTGTTTTCTGGCAGGCGGTGTCGTGGCGTTGGCTGTGCTGGTCACGGTGACGCTGGCCGGGTTGGTCCGGCTGCTGCCAAGCCGCAAAGGCCCGCCGGAGATGAAGTCGCAAAACCGCCCATCGGCTGCAGCGGCGCTGCCTTCCGTGCTGGCGGTTGGAGTGGCCTGTGTGGCGGGTCTGTTCCTGGGGTCTTGGTGGTGTTTGACGGTTGGTGGCGACGGAGCCAGGCTGATCGGAATCCGGAGCTTTCTCGGCTTTGGGTTCCAGCCGGGCGGCGGACCAGCAACGTTCGGGCTTACCGGTTGGGAAGCGTCCCGCGGCCTGACGGCGCCCCTTTCGTTTCTTCAAGCGCTGGTCGGCGTTTTCGTTCTCGGTTTGTTCGATGCGTTGGGATGGCTTCGAAGCTCGCGCGCGGAGGTCACGGCAGGCAACCGGATCGCGTCGGGGCCAGCCGCTCCCCGAGCGCCGCTCGGGACGGACGTCGGCTCGCCGACGGGCGTCGACCAGCGGTCCAAGGCCTCTGTCTTGCGGCGCAGCGGACCGATCGTCGGAACAGATTTCCTCCTTCTTTGGATCGCTGTCGGTCTGGCGTTTTGGGGAGTGTCGGAACTGATTGGCGACCTACTGGCGCCGTGGTCTGATCTGTGGAAGCGATATCTGATCATCCCGGTTCTCGGTCTGTCCGCCCATGGATTGAACTTGATGATCCGGCGGCGAGTGAGCGTGCGAGTGGCAATCCTTGGGAACAGCCCTCGCCTTGGTGCTCGGCCACGAATACCGGGCGTTGGCTGCAGCGGCGTTTGCCCACGCTCCGGTTTGGGCGACGGCGGGCTGCGTGGTAATCGCCTTGTTGGCAACCTGGTTGCTGGATCGATATTGCCGCACGAGCGAGGCTTGGCAACGTCGGGCAATGAAACTTTGTGTTTGGCTGGTCTTGCTCGGCAACGCAGCGGCCGGGATCGCTTCCGCATCCGGCTGGCCGGTTGTTCTGGACGCGGAACCGGCCGAGAGCCTGAACCGAACGGCGACTCAGCGGATTGAGCGTCTCCGCGGGCGGAGCGGGGAGTCGATCCCGCCGAAACGCCGGGAAACGCCGAAACAACGAAGGTCGGGACTCGGCTCGGAAGCCCTACCGTTCTCGGAAGCGGCGGCGATCGCCGAGCGGCTGCACCGCATGCCTCGCCCGCGATTGGTGGTGATTGTGGCAAGGCCGACGCTCGCCCGGCCGGTCGAGTTCGTGGTCCGCAGTGAATGGCCTGAGGTAACGTGCCTTAGCCACGATCAGCTCGAACCAGCTCTGGGAGCCGCTGACGACCAGCTTTCACTTGTTCCCGGGCCTGGAGGGGATCACCTGTTCGCTCTATTGGTGCTGAATCGCCCGGATGCCGAGCACGTGGCGAAAGAACTTCTGAAGCGCCGTCGCCCGACGATCACTCGGGAAGGACCGCCGATTCCGATCAATGGCACTTGGGTCGAGTGCTTCGTCGTCCGGCTTCGCCAGGACGCAGACTGAGCGCACGTCCAGAGTCGTGGCGGCAGCGATTCTGAACGGTTCTTAGGACTGCGGCGTCTGGAAAAACTGAGACAGCGCAGACGGCCGGCGTCGCGAAGAAATTCTATTTTTTCCGAAGATTTCCGTTGAAGTCCCCGTCGGTTTGCGTATGCTGATTGAGTGAGAGGGTAGGTAAACCACGATCTCGGGGCGAAACGAGCCGCTCGTGAGCCGGAAGCCCCGGAAACGGGACAGTTTTCCAGATCGCAATCCGAGTGGAATCGGTCACGGTTCCGCCGGGACGGCCAGATGGGGTCAGTGGGTCGGCCGGCGGGACGATTTGAGAGGTGTCTCGAGGCCTCCAGGAGCCAAGGTAAGCTGAAAGTGGGTCAGCGTTTGGGCGGACGCCTCGGTAGCGAATGATGGGAGGGGCGGACCGCCTCAGCAGGAGAAAGGGCTGGGCAGCACTCGGGCGCCGATCGCCCGGTCGCTGCGTTGTCTGGCCATTGGCGTTATGGACGTAATCCTTCGTGGATATTCCGTAAACGAGCCGACGTGGTTTTACCTTTCCACGTTGCTGATTATCGCCGTGTTTTTCCGGTTCGGTCGGTTTTGGTCCGTCCGGAATCTGGATTTGTTGCTTCTACTGGCGATCTCGCCGGGGCTCCTGCTGGTCAAGTACGCTGGTTGGGAATCGCTCGGATACGCCTGGCTGTTTTCATGCACCGGGTTTCTTTTGGTGCGTTTATGTTGCGACCCGTTCTTCCGGAGGCGCCCCCGTCTGGAACAAAACTTGAACACGGCAGGGCTGACGTTCCTGGGGGTGGCGGCTTTTGCCTTTCTGATGACGAAGGTCGTGATGGAACGGCCGCCAGAATCGACGGTGGAGACGGTTCGCCGCGCCGAACAGCTCTTGAAACGAGAGGATGTTTCCACCGAGCTCGTACAGCCGAGGCCTAATGCGAGTGAAGAGGAAGCTCAGCCGGGACCTGCTGCGCCGTTGCTCGCTACGCCGGTCGTACCGCCTTCGAAGCTTGTTGCCTCAGGAAGCCAGTCCCGGGCGGACTCGGAGCAGAGGTTCGAGGCGGTTGCGGCGCGGAGCATCGCCGTTCTGGCTCATTTCGCCGTGGTCTTGGGGCTGATTGTCTTCGCGGCTCGCCACATCGGGGACACCCAAATCGGTCTGGCCATGGCGACGCTTTACTTGCTCTTGCCCGGGACAGCTTACGACGTCGGCAAGGTGATTCATGTTTTGCCGACGGCTCTGATTGTCTGGGCGCTGGTGGCCTACCGATGGCCCATGGTTGCCGGCGCGTTGATGGGGCTGGCTTGCGGGTCGCTGTTCTACCCGATTTTCCTGCTGCCGCTTTGGGCAACCTTTTACGGTCGCCGTGGAGCCGTGCGGTTCATCGTGGCGCTGTTTATTGTCGGCGCAATCCTGGCGGCCAGCTTGGTACTCACGTCGGCCAACACGCATTCCTTCACACGTCAGATCATCGGATCGATCGATTGGCGGGCGTTGCAGTTCCAGGGGAGTGAGATTCGCGGTTTCTGGAGTACGCATGACGCCAACTACCGCGTGCCCGTCGTCGCCGCTTTCCTGGTGATGTGGGTCTTTCTGACGATCTGGCCTCGCCGAAAAACGGTCGAGCATCTGTTGGCTCATTCCACGGCCATCGTCGTTGGCATTCAATTGTGGTATCCGCTCCAAGGAGGCGTCTACCTGCTCTGGTACCTGCCGATGTTGCTGATGGTGATTTTCCGTCCGCGACTGGCGCACCTGCTCCCGCCGGGAAACGAATCGGAGTCCGGTAAAATGCAGCGCGCCACCCCTGTCAACGGTGCCAGCCTGCACCCTGCGCCAACCATTTCGACTCAGCAACTCCGATAGAGCGGCCGAGTGACTCCGCCGCATTGCATCCCCGAAGCAGTACCGATCGTGCGGCTGATGTTGACTGGATTTCAAACGAGCGGTACAAGGACCACGCCGCCGCAACACGATGGATTCTGCGCAAACGTTTTTTGCGTCGCAACCTGCGGCCGGGCCAAGTACCAGCCGCCGGGCGCGAGCGGTGAACCGGAGACCGACAGTCGATTCTTGGACTTTAGAGACCGATATCGATGGAGCGATCCAGGGACGCCATTTCTGCTGAAAGATGTCAGGGAGACGGGGCTCCCCGCCCGGCTCATGGGACGGCCGAAGGCGCACGAGTGGAGACGGGCGCAACTGGCCCGGTGGCCTGCAATCTCGCATCCGCCAATCCACCAGCTTGCCGGTTCACGACACGCCGCCGTTCCATCAGCCGGTTCATGGAGTGGGACCGAGAGCTGACTGACGAGCTGGCCGATCGGTTATGGCAAGAGCCGGACTGCCTCATCGGGCTAGGAACTCCCGTCAGCGCAGGTGACCGGTGCACCGTCGTTCGACTTGTTTGGCCCCATCGCGAAACGCCTACTGGCCGGGAGAAGCGGACGATAGCTCATCCGTCGGATGCAGCCGGTCAAGGGGCGAGTGCCGACCGAGTCGCCCCGGTGATGAAGTCCACCTACGCGTTGAAGCGTTTCAACCTGCGGGGCCCCCTGCACACGATGGTCCATTGGCTCTTGCCGACGCGGGCTCGGCGCGGATGGCGGTTTGGTCGACAGTTGCGGCGAGCCGGCATTGCGACGCCGCGGCCGTGGGCGTACGCCGAGAACCGACTCGGCCCGCTGCGATTCACCGCGTACCTGCTGACGGAATACGTGGTCGGTGAAGCGTTTCAGCGATGGATTGATCATCCGGACCAACATTCCGCGTCCGAATGGGAGGACGTAGCAGCGGAATTCGGTCGTTTCTGGCGCCGGATGGAGGAACTGCAACTCGTTCACGGAGACATGAAGGGGACGAACTTCGTGATCGACGCGGACCGAAATGTTTGGGTCCTCGATTTGGATTCGATGCGTCGATGCGTCAGCTCGTGGGATTTCGCGCGAGCTCGGGCCCGCGACTGGGCCCGCTTTGTGCGCAACTTCGGTGACCGCCGGGACCTGATCGGATTGTTCCAGAGACACGTTCGGTGAGAACTCCGCTGGCAACGCGACCTCTCTGTCGGCGCGGAACGGCACCCACGTCCTGACCGAAGCAAGGAACGCGGCCGCGATGGCACGACGCTGCGTTTTTTTCCGGTCTTCGGCAGCCTGTCGCACGCGCCGCTCTCCGCTTCTCAATTGCAATTGGCGAGTCCTGCTCTGCCAGGTTGACTCCGCCGTGGCGGCCGAGAGGACGGACGCGGTTTCTGGCCTTTCGATCTTCAAATCTCGGCTGTTCGTCAGCCTATCTTGACCGGGATCATGGGCCGACCTATTATCCTTGGCCTCAGCGATGGAGGAGACTTCGGCACGGGGGCCGATCGGCTGCTTGCGACTTGGCGTTTTCGCACGAGCGAAGCGAAGCCGGTTTGCTGAGCCCCCTACATGGCAAGCAGGAGGCGCCTTTGCCGTGAAATCGATTCCGCCTTTCGCACGGAAGCGACCGCCGATTTCGGCCAGTGTCATCTGTTTCAACGAAGAGCAGAACATCGGGCGGTGCTTGGAATCGCTATCGTGGTGTGACGAAGTCGTCGTTGTCGACTCGGGCTCGACCGACACGACCGTTTCGATCGCCCGCAGCTTCGCCAATACTCGGGTTCTGTTCCGCCCTTTCGACAGTCACATCTCTCAGAAAAACTACGCGCTGGACCAATGCGTCCACGAGTGGGTTCTTTCTCTGGACGCCGACGAAGCGCTGACTCCGGAACTGATCTCCGAGATTCAAGCGTTGGCGTTCGACGCCGATGGATACTTCATCAGTCGACGGACATTCCTGGGTGAAAAGGAAATCCGCTACGGGAGCTGGAATCCCGACTACAAGCTCCGCCTGTTTCGGAAATCGCTGGGACGTTGGGGTGGATTGAATCCCCACGACAAAATCATCCTTCACGGGCGAACGGCGTATTTGAAATCGCGGATGCTACACTACAGTTACCGAAGTCGGGACGAGTTCCTGGAACGCAATGAGCGGTATGTTCGATTGATGGCCGACTCGATGTACCAGGCCGGGCGCCGGGCTCACTGGTGGGATGCCTATCTGCATTGGCTGGGCGACTTCCTGAAAAGTTACGTTTGGAAGGCCGGCGTCCTGGACGGTTCAGCCGGGCTGTTTCTGGCATACCACATCGCGAACGGAGCGTATCGCAAATATCGTTTATTGTCTCAGCTCGCGCGCAAGGAAAGCGGCGACAACCTGGTCGAGCGAGGATCGGCCGAAGGACGAGATGCCGCTTGAAAGGCGTAGCCGTCGTCGCTGCAGGCCGTCGATCGACCGCAGCGTCTGCGACGACACCGAAGCTTACCTCAGCCTTGGGCCACAAAGCGGCCGACGGAGAAATGATCGCCACTAACTGTGAAATAGGATCGATGTCATGCCTCACGACCTACCGTCTGGTTTCGACTCGATCGCCCGACCACGGACGGATGCTGCCGGTGCCGGTCGCAGGACGCAGGCTCTTCGGATTGCGGTGGTCCGCCAACAGTACCGAGCTCACGGCGGGGCCGAGCGGTTTGTTACGGCTTTGGCCACTGTGTTGGAGGAACAAGGGCATCATGTGACGTTGATCGCTCGCAACTGGAGCGGCTGGCCGAACGTGATTCGATGTGACCCGCCTCGGTTCGGTCGAATCGGGCGGGAGTGGGGATTTGCGCGGGCTGTGTTGCGAGAACTGGCGCGGCGCGACTTCGACCTGGTCCAATGCCACGAGCGGATTCCCGGCTGTGAAGTTTATCGAGCCGGTGACGGCGTACATCGCGAGTGGCTGCGACAGCGTCGCCGCGTCCTCTCTTGGCCCGCACGCCTGTGGTTGACCGTCAGTCCCTTTCATCGCTACGTTTTGCGAGCCGAAAAAGCCTTGTATCACCATCCCAACCTCCGCCTCGTCATCTGCAACTCGCGCATGGTCATGCGCGACATCCTCGAACACTTTCAGATGGACCCGGCCAAATTGCGAGTTGTGTACAACGGCGTCGACACCCGACGGTTCCATCCGAGTTTGCGGCGATACCGCCGCGTCTTGCGGGCGCAGTGGGGTGTTGGGCCTGAGGCGTCAGTCTTCCTTTTCGTCGGTTCCGGCTTTGAAATCAAAGGCCTGCGGTCCGTTTTGGCCGCCCTGGGACACGTCGAAGGGGCGCACTTGGTCGTTGTCGGACGGGACAAGGCATTGCCTCGTTTTCGAAGAGCCGCCAACCGTCTGGGGATCGGGCCGCGGGTTCATTTTGCGGGCGTGCAGCGGGACGTGGCGCCGTTTTACGGAGCGGCTGATGCTTTCGTTTTGCCGTCGCTCTACGATTCTTTTCCCAACGCTGTGCTGGAGGCAATGGCCACAGGCCTCCCGGTAATCACCAGCACGAAGTGCGGGGGCGCGGAGTTGATCCGAGAAGGACGAAGCGGATATGTCTGCGATGCTTTGGACATCGAAGGCTTATCGTGCGCCATGCGCCGCCTGACCGATCCGAATCGACGCCGAGAAATGGGGCAGGAAGCTAGACGCACGGTCGAACCGCTCACCCCGGCGGCCATGCGCGACCGGCTGCTGCACATCTACCACGAGCTGCTTGACGAGATTGTCCGGGCGGCCGCCTAGAGTCGATCTCAAAAATAGCTCTCATAGCGTTGTGGCTGATCTCCTGACCGAGCCAGGTAGAGCGTCCGAAGGCCTCCCATCACTTTCTACGATGGACTCTCCGTTCTTCGTCATTGGAGACGAGCGGCGGCAGGCGACGAGGTCTTCAGTGCGTGCGCGAGACGCTGGGCGACCGTCGCGACCGAGAATTCTTGTTCGACGCGGAGGCGTGCTTGCCGTCCCATCCGGCGCCGTTTGTCCGGGTTGTCGATCAACTCCAACAAGGCGTCGAAAAAACCTTCGCACGTCGAGACGACCAGGCCGTCTGTCCCGTGCCGGACGATTTCGGAATTCACGCCGACGTCTGAAACGACCGCCGGCACTCCGGCCGCCATGTACTGCAACGCTTTGTAGCCGCACTTGCCCGCCGCAAAGGGAGTCGAACGCAGCGGCATGATACCGATGTCGAACGCGGCGATCTCGGCATTCTCCGTGGTCCGCTGCCAGCGAATGAATCGCGCCGGAACACCAGGGAGTTCCGGCGCCTCGTTGCTGACGATCCGGACCTCAATCGAACGGCGCTCGGCGACCCGGCGAAGCACGGGGCCCACCGCCGTCAGGTGCTGGAAATTGGGAGCCGTTCCGACCCAGCCAATGACCGTCAGACCGCCGGAGGAATTGTCTTGGCGAACGGGGATGCCGCGGGTCTCTACGGCGGAAGGGAGTATCTCGACTGCCGCATTCCACCGACGCGCTTGATCCGCCAAGATTCGGTTGCCGGCGATCACCCGATCCGCTGCCATGACGATTTGCCGGAAACGACGTCCTCGCACGCGGCTCCGCGCCGCTCCGTCCGCCGAGTCTTTCAAATAAATGGCGTCGTCGAAGTCGTAGTACAGCTTTCCGGCACAGTGCCGCAGCAGGACCAAGTCCGGCCAAGTCGGCAGTTTTTTTTGCAGGACGACGACGTCGTACTTACGAACTTGGCGAAAAAGTTGCACTTTCGAGTAGATCGTACGCGGATAGGAAAACACGTCGGCCGCAATGCCATGACGGCGCAGCTCGGGCAGCAAATCCAACACCCGCACGCGGCTGCTCGGCAAGTCGGGATGCTGGATCAAGAAACAGACGCTCACCGACCTGCCATCTTCCGTGTCGGCGTTCGCTGAGGCGACCGCTTGCTGCAGCACCGGAACCACTCCGCATCGAGACCAGGAGAACACACTCTTCCCGGGACGACATCTCGTCTTGACGGTTCAAAGTTGTGCGAAGTCTATCGGCCCGAGAACACCGACGCAACGTCGGAATCTTCGGACGAGTCGCTTGAATCTTCCTGCCACCTTGGAACGGTGCGGGTGGCATGCCGCTGCGAAGCCGCGGCGTTGGTTGAGCCCCCCGTCCGCCGTGACTACCCTGATGATGTTGAGAGCCATATGTTGAGAAAAGAGGCGGCGGGCGGCAGGGAGGAGGGCAGAAGGCCGGCTCGAGTGGACTGTTTCCGTTCTCGGCACACACTCGGCGTGCGGCCAGTCGATTGCGTGTGGACCGGCGCGAAGGTTGGCGGAAAGGAGGCGATCATGAGCGAAGGCGCGACAGCTCTGGCAGCCGTGGGCGCTGCGTATTTGGCGGGGTCGATCCCGTTCGGACTGCTGATGGGCAGGCTGGTCGCGGGAGTGGATATCCGAACCCGAGGCAGCGGGAACATCGGAGCAACGAACGTAGCTCGCGTGGTCGGCGCCCGCTGGGGACTTTTGGTTCTGATCCTGGATTTTGCCAAAGGAGCACTGCCCACGTGGGGCCTGCCGTTGCTGGTGGCGGAGCCGGACGGACTCGCGAGCGTGCACCTACGGGTGGTCTGTGGCATCGCCGCTGTTGTGGGCCACATGTTTCCTTGCTGGCTTCGGTTTCGAGGGGGCAAAGGAGTGGCGACCGGGGCCGGAGTCGTCTTGGTGTTGTCGCCGTGGGCGACACTGGCCGCTGTCGCGGTCTTTGCCGCTGTTTTCGGCCTTTCCCGGTTTGTTTCCGCCGCGTCCATGCTGGCGGCCCTCGCTTTTGGAATCACCGAGTTGGTTTTGCTCTGGCCGACCCCGTTCGCCGCCGACTGCTGGAGTTTGGGCCTATTCAGCCTGCTGGTGCCGGCCTTGATCATTCTCCGGCATCGAAGCAACCTCGTCCGCCTGCTGAAGGGACAGGAACCTCGGATGACCTTTGGTCAAAACCGCGAGGGGCCCGTTGCGGCTGAGTCGGATGACGGGCGAAGTGAGGATCGACCGGCCTCGACCGCAGAGCCATTGGGCGAGCGAGTCCCAAACCCCGAAACCCAGGCACGCAACGGACAGACGCCATGAACCGCTCTGCCTGGAGAGAGCGAAGAGGCCAGATGACGGCGGTGGAGTCTCGGAGGATTCCGTCTGGCGAGGCTGTCCCGACACTTCTGCAGAACTCGAATGCCCTTGAGCGATGATCCCCGCCTCGAAGAGGCACTCTCTACCGGTTGGAGGCCTTGCTGCTGCCGAAGACGGAGAGCGCAGCACTGCTGTGTCACAGAAGAAAAGTTGGGCTGCGGTGCGGCCGGGACGTCCGCTTCTGGCAGGCGAGACGCCCGGACCACAACGTCTCGTGCCCCCACTTTTCCGAATTGACAGAACAATTACCGACGCGTCGAGTTCGTGTGGCCCTTTCGGCGGCTTATCTCGAGACGTTCCCAAATCGCGAAATGCGACTCAGGCGTTCAGAAAGAGCTGGCTGTTTCCGCACCGGCCGAATGAGCCCCGTTGACAACCGGCGCGGGATATCCCCTTGTGAAGAAGGGTTACTTTGCCAGAGCCACCGCTAGCCCAAGTTCCCCAGTTGTTGACGTAAGTCCTTGCCCTGTAAGGACCGGGCCCTAAAAGTTTCCACTACATTTCGATTTAGTATTC
>JAADHY010000654.1 GCA_013151585.1 Planctomycetota bacterium | reverse complement strand
GGGCCGGCTGATCTTCTCCAAAGCACGCCCGCTCCTGACCAGGCTTCGCCAGCCGGTTCTTCAGAAGAGACTTCTGCAGTCCCCGGTTCCGGGACTGACTCCGGCAGCGACGCGACGCCGCCAAAGCGTCGTCGGCAGCTCCGCCCCATGGCCCTCGATCCCGAAGCGCTGAAGCCGATTCCGTCGATCAAGCGCGCTGAGCCGTCCTCTCGGCCAGCGTCAGCTCCTGACGCGACCGGATCAGTCACAGGGGCGCCTTCTCCGCCGGAGCCGGAGCCGGCCGAAATAAAGCCGGTCGCCACGGACGCGGGTTTGGCAGAACCGGTTATCACCGAGGCGACGTCGGCCAAACCGACAGCCGCCGCGCCGACGGCTGAATCTGCGCCAACGCCGGCGCTGGCGGCAGAAGGAACTTCGCCCCACGTCGCGCCGAAGCCGGGCCAAGCGGGTGAGGAAAAGCCGACGAAGGTGGAACCGAGCCCGGCTGTCGCCGCGTCTGTCGAGCAGACCGCCGACGGAGCCTCGGCGCTAGTGGAAACACCTTCGGCACAAACGACGTTGTCGCAGGGCCCACCGTCGGACGTGACGTCGACTGGCGCAGAGGCGGCTGAACCGAGCGAGATGACTGCGGTGGCCAGCCCGGCTCAAATCCCTCCTGGAGCGCAAGCTCCTATCGCGGAAAGTGAGCCCGCGGCGGATGGCGGGGAAGCGGACGTTGCGGGGGGTGAGCCGGTTTCGCCGGATCAACTTTCGGAGACGGCCCCAACGGCGGCCGGCCCGGTCGAGCTGCCTCCGGAAGACATCGACTTGGACGCGGAATTGGAAGCGGAAATTGAAGCCGCCCTGGCCGCTCAAGAGGGGACCACGGCGGCCGCGACCAGCTTGGACGTCGCCGACACCGCGGCGGCCCCGGGCGCCGCGGCAGTGGCCGACGGAGTTCCGGACGAAGGCACCCGGCTGAAGGGCCGGGTGCAATCGATCCATTCGGATGACGTCTTTCTGGAACTCGGCTATCGGTCACCCGGCATGGTCTCGCTGCGACAATTCCCCTCGGACCGGCCGCCCGAGGTGGGACAAGAGGTCGAAGTGGTCGTCCATCGGGTCGATCTGGAAGAAGGCTTGATCCTTTGCAACCTGCCCACGGGGGTCGCGCGCCCGGCCGGCGACTGGGACGCGATCGAAGCCGGCCAGACGGTCGAGTGCATGGTCGCCAAAGTCAACAAGGGCGGCCTGGAGGTGCATGTCGGCAGCCTGCGCGGCTTCATGCCGGCTGGACAGGTCGAACTGGGCTACGTAGGCGACTTGGAGCCGTACGTGGGTCAGAAGCTGCAGGCCAAAGTGATCGAAGTCAATCCGCAGCGGCGGAACCTGGTCGTCAGTCGGCGCGAGCTGTTGCAAGAGCAACGTCGTCTGGCGGAGGAAGCCTTCTGGAACTCCGTCGAGGAGGGAAAGGTCTTCACAGGCAAAGTGAAGAAACTGATGGACTATGGTGCCTTCGTCGATCTCGGCGGAACGGACGGCTTTTTGCACGTCAGCCAGATCAGTTGGACGCGGATTAAACATCCCGGTGAGGTGCTCAACGAAGGCGATGAAGTCGAGGTGAAGGTGATCTCGGTCGATCGCGAGGCGAAACGGATCGGGTTGAGCTTGAAACAGCTCACGGACAACCCGTGGGCCACGGCGCAGGAGCGGTACCCCAAGGGGAAGACGTTCACCGGCACCGTGACGCGAATCGCCGATTTTGGAGCGTTCGTTGAGTTGGAGCCGGGCATCGAAGGGCTGGTCCATATCAGCGAGTTGGACTACGGCCATGTGAAGAAGGTCAGTGACGTGGTAAAGGAGGGGCAGGAAGTCGACGTGCAGATTCTGAAAGTCGACACCGAGCGCCGCCGTATCAGCCTGTCGATTAAAGCCCTGCTGGAAAAGCCGCCCGAGCTGAAATCGCTGCAGGAGGCAATGGCGGACAAACAGGGGCCGCCGACCGAAGCGGAGCCTTCCAAGCCGAAACGACGGAGGGCTCTCAAAGGCGGATTGGGCAGTTCGCCCGGTCCGTTGTTTGGCGATCCCCGAAGCTTCGGTAAGTAAGCTGCTCCTCGGCCGGCTCGGCAGCTCGAGCCAGGTGAGATGGGAAACACCTGGGCCTGACTCACGGATCCGGCTACACTCAGGGGGCGCCAAAGAATAGCGTGCCCATTTTGTAGGATGGACGTTTCTGTCCGCCGCCTTTCGGACGGGCTAGAAAGCTCATCTTACATCCCGAGCCGCACAACTTGTTTTCTGACGGTTCTTAAACGTGACGCGTGAGTGAGCGATTTGATCCAAAGGCGGTTGAATACCGTCCTTCGGTGACGCTGCAGGTAAGACACGCATTGGTTGGAAAACGCCAACAGTTTTGGCGGTCTGTTGGGAGAACTCCTCGAGTCCGGTAGTCCTCTGCCGCTTCCGATCCAAAGCGGCGCAAGATCACCGCATTCCAAAGCGCATGTCCGCAGGGATGCCGAAGGGGGGAGTCCCCGGCTAGTGTCCTTGCCGAAAGGAGGGCCAAATCTGTAACGAAGGCGGAGCCGGTGGCGGGAGCGGCGAGCTGTTGTTTGCAGCGAAGAAAACTGACCGGGAGGGCGAAGCTCTTGCTGATCCGACGACTGCAACCGATGTTTCGCTGGCGCGGTTCGGCCGGGGCCTTGCGCTGCCGGTTCGAGAAAAGCTCGAAGTCCCAGCAATCCACCGAACTTTTGTGAGTTCGGCGGAGATTCACGAACCATCTGGACGAGATGCCGTATCGGAAATCCCGGTTTCATCCCTTTTGCAGCCAAAGGAGACTCATCAGTGATCCGAGTTCGAGTGGTCGGGGCGGGAGGTTTTGGCGGAGCCAATATTATCGAGCTGCTGACGGCTCATCCCGAAGCCGAAATCGTTTCGCTGGTGGACGTCGATGGTGTCGGCGAGCCCATCAGCCGAAAGCATACGCACTTAAAAGGCCTTTGTGATCTGCCGGTCACGGGGCCCGACGACGCCTATCCGAACGAGGACGTCGATATCGTTTTCACGGCCACGCCCGACGGTGTCGGCATGACGGTCGCGGAGTCCTACCTTGCGGCCGGCATCCGTCTGATCGATTACAGCGGTGATTTCCGGTTCAACACGGCCGAAGACTACGCTCAGTATGCCCAGCGGATCGGTCGCAGCCCGGATCATGCCGCCGCGGGCCTGTTGTCGCAGTCGGTTTATGGACTGACGGAACTGCATCGGGAAGAGATTGCGAAGGCCTCGCTGGTCGGCAATCCCGGATGCTTTGCCGTCTCGGCAATTCTGGGAGCCGCTCCGGCGGTCAAAGAGAGGTTGATCGATCCGGACACGATCATCTGCGACGCCAAAACGGGCGTTTCCGGGGCAGGAATCAAGCCGTCGGCCACCTTCCATTATCCTTTGCGCTACGAGAATATGAACGCCTACAAGATCGCCGCGCATCAGCACAATTTCGAGATCGAACGGGAACTGTCTCGACTCGCGGGAACCGACTTGCGTGTGACGCTGACGACTCAGGTCGTACCACTCTGTCGCGGCATCATGACAACCATCTACGGCCAGCTTGTGAACGATTCAGCGACGGCCCGAGATCTCTTCGATGCTTACGCGGCCTTTTATCGCAACGCGGCATTCGTGCGTGTCGAGCCCGCCGGGGTCCCGGTCTCCAACAACGACGTACGCGGTTCGAACCAATGTGTCCTGTCGGTGAATATGGATGAGCGAACCGGTCGGCTGATCGTCGTCTCACACATCGACAACCTCATGAAAGGCCAAGCCGGCTCGGCACTGCAGAACATGAACGTGATGTTTGGGCTGGACGAAACGCTCGGCCTGCGACGGCCGCCGTTTTTCCCGTAACGCTCCCTGCGCTGCGGTCAATCCAGAATGTCCCGCCACCCCGGCCGGCTCAACCCGTACCCCAGCCCCGCCAGAACGGCTCTGTCGGCCGCCATTGTGATGTCCAACCGCAACTGTCTGGGGAACAAGGCTGGTAGCCTGGATTGTTCCTGAAACCGGGCGTCCCCGAGACACGATGCGAAACACTCACACAATGCGCAGACGAACCCGGCGCGGAAGAGGAAAAGTGCTTGCACAACTTTTGCGGAGCCTGCAGGTGGTGTGGTTCATCCATACCCCGAGCGGCCTGCAAGAGGTCCGGAAATTCGCGGGTTGTCCTGGAGTACCCGGTCCGGCCCGAATCAATGCGAGGAGGCCCAATCAGCCACTCGTCGCGGGATCAGCCGCTGCGGGGAGTACTGTTGACAGATCTGGTCGATGTCGTCGCGAGCGGCGAAATAAGCTTCGATGATCTTGCCGTCCCACTGCTTGTCTGCGCCTTCTCGGAAGATCTGTTCGACTCGTTCCAAGGGCATGCCCTTTCGATAGGGACGGTCGCTGCGCATGGCGTCGTAAGCGTCGGCCACGGCGATGATCCGAGCGATCAGGGGAATCTGTTCTCCCACCAGTCCATCCGGGTAGCCGCCTCCGCTGTAGTTTTCGTGATGATTGCGTACTCCCGGCAGAATTTCGTGCAGGTTCCTTAGCTCGGCCAGGATCGAATGCCCGATAATCGGATGTTGCTTGATGTGCTCAAATTCCTCGTCGGTCAGCCGAGAATCTTTCCGGAGCACGCGGTCGTCGACGCCCACTTTACCGATGTCATGCAGCAGCCCGGCCTGATAGATCGTTTGCAACTCCTCCTCCGACAGCTTCAATTCTTGTCCGATCCGGCGGGCCACCAGCGCGACCCGTTCGCTGTGACCGCGAGTGTACGGATCGCGGGCATCCAACGTGGAGACGAGCGACCGCACAAAACAAAACATCAACTCTTCGTGCTGTTGGTAAAGGTCGATGTTGCGGAGGTGTGTGCCGAGAATGGTGGCGATCGAGTTGAGCAAAGTGGCTTCGGACGTTCCGAACTCACGGCCGTCGCGCATGTTGCAGCTTAGAATCCATCCGTACCGATGATTGCCTTCGGCGATCGGCACCATCACCAAGTTCCTAAGCCCTGGGAAGGCCGAACCCGACAGAGTCTCGTGGATGTGGTTCTTGACGACGGGCCTGTGAGGATTCGCGTGCATGAACCGGGAAATGACCTCGTCAGCCGTCTGTTCCGTGAATGGTAATTGGCCCGCCGCCAGAAATTCGGATCGTTCCTCGCAGCAGTGAAGCCAGACCATGTGGCCTTCGGCGCGGATCAGTTCCTGCATGCGATCCAGGCAGAGTTCGGCGAGCTCACGCGGGCTGCGGGAAATATTCAGGTTCCGTGCCAGGTCGTGCAACAGGCTGATTTCTTCGTAAGTCCGATCGATCTCTTCACTCAGCAGATCGATCTCATCACGAAGAGCCTGCTCGTGGGCATGCGTCTGTAGTTGATCAGCCGCCAGACGGATCAGCCGGCTCAGAAGCGACGCGTCAGCGGCGGGTTGAGACGACGCCCAGGTTTGAAGTTGTTCGCGCGACCACCCGCGCTCGGCCGCCATCATCACGATGTCGTTTGGAATGCCCGACCGGCCGTCGACCGCGTAACCGACGGCGAATAAGCCTTGTCCGTCGCTCCACTGGAGCGGCACGGCGTAAAAGATCAGCCCCGCGGATAGCTCCCTAACCCCCGGCCCTTTCAGCGACCCAAGCCACTCCCGAACGCTTCGCGGTACAAACTCGAAGAAATCTGGCGGCGTTCTTTCCAGCACCTCTCCCGAGCGCGCATCGACGCAAAGAAAAGGCAAGCCGGTCAACTCGGACAACCGCAGCGTTTCGTCAACGACCGCCGGATCAACCGCCGCGCCCGCCGGCCATGACATGGGCGCGCTCTGATCGGGCAGTCCCACCTCAAGCGGGCTAATCACTTGCGTTGCCATTCCTCCTCCTCGTCCCCGACAATCAGCCGTTTTGCGGCTCTGCGTCGAGCTCCTCTTCCAGCATCCGCCTACGTCCCAAACGCTTCTGGACCGCTTCGGACTCAGGAGCGCCCCCCATTGTGATGTTGGCAAGATGAGCACCGACGCTTCTAAGGCGTCCTACAAGACTAGGTCACGAGTCTGCGGTCGGCAAATGTCAGAAAAATCCCGAAAAAGTCGAAGGGACCAGGGCAGAGATGCGGCGCGACTCGTATGGATCAATCCGAAATTGCCGAAAGCAAGGGTCAGAAAGGACCAGACACGAGAATCATCCCATGGCTTCGCCACAGAACGAGACTTGGCCCCGAACAGATTGGGCGCCCGCCGCCAACATCGCTTCGAACCACTATCGCAGTTTTTGGCGGCCTTCTTTCTTGCGATACAGCGCGCTGACCCGGCGCAATTTCTTCTTCTCGTCGTCCGTCAGCGAGTCGTAGCCGTAGGCGTGGACCTTTTCCAGCAAGATGTCCAACTGGTGTTCCAGCTCTTGTTCCTTTTGTTGTTGCCGGCGCAGCCGCTCGGCTCGGCGACGGGCCCGCCAACGCTGCAGGAAGCCGGGAGCCGGAGACGAAACTTTCGGGGAAGACTTCTCCAAACTTGTGTAGCCTTGAGAAAAGTCGTATCCCATGAAGGATTCTTCGTAGGCCTCTCGCGTTCGCAACTGATAAATCTCGTGGACGTTCAGCACGAGCAGCACCGTTCCGGCCACAAGAACCCAGGTGTTGTCGAAGAGCAGTCCGAAAAAGATGGCCAGAAACCCGATCACGCAACCGATTCGTAAACAACTCTCCCGACCTACGTCAGAGCCGAATCGGTCAGCCAGGAGCGCTCGCAGTACCTGGCCGCCATCGAGCGGATAGACGGGAATCAGATTGACGAGCAATAGGATCCAGTTCGCGCAGAAAAGCAAAACGAACAGGTCCGAAACAGCCGCTCCCTGCAAGTCAACAGCCGGAAGTCGGAACGGATGAAGCGCCTCGGCCAAGTAAGGGGAATCCAGCACGACCGCCGGCAGAGTGATGATGCAAAGGATCAAATTCACCAAAGGGCCGCCGAGCGTCGTCGAAATCTCGGCGGACAGGCCCGGACCGGGCTGCGTCATCGCCAAGCCCCCGAGCGGCCAAATCAAAATCTCGTCCGCATCGCCGCCACTCAGACGGGCAGCCACCACGTGTCCAAACTCGTGGACGACGACCGACAAGAACAATAAAAGGCCGAAGACCAGTCCCAGTCGGAAGTCATGCAATCGAAAGCAAATCACCAGGACCAAAAGCGGAAAGTAGACGCTGACACGCACTTGAGCGTCATACCATCTTCCCGCCGGGATCGACCAGTAAAGCGGACTTTTGTGGTCACTCATGACACCGGTTTCGCGATACGGCCACGCCTTTCGCAGTGTCCCGGGATCGAAGCGCCGGACTGTCCCCGCGACAGTTCCGGTCGCCTACAAAAAATCCCCATCTCGGCCGGCCAGCGGAAGAGCGACTCGCAGCACCCACTGCCATCTGTTGAACTCGCGATCTCACAAAGTGCGTTCCTCCCGCCGACCGCTGGCATTGTACCAAATCGAAAGTCGAACTCGCAAACAGTTTCCCGCAGGGCGACCGGCTCCCGAAAACATGCCGCGGCTGCCAAAAAACATACACACTGTCGCTGCCTGACAGCAAGCCCCGCGTCGAGCACCCGGCTTGAAGGGAAACCACGAGCGGTAACCGAACTCACCAAGCCGCTTTTCCAGGGTGACCTTTGCCTCGGCAGCCAACGTCAGCCAGCGCGATGTGGGTGGGCGCGTCTGTCTCTCCGCAAACCGTTCTCGCCGCGTTAACGCTCGCTTCAAGAACAGAGTCAATTCGGACCTCTCGGGCTCGAAGCGGAAAGGGCGTTGCCGATCGACAGTGCCACCTGGACCATAATGCTCCAGGCCGGACTGCCTTCGCTCAGCTCTTCGGCCGTCGAAATGGCCAGCACTCCGACGATCCGACCAGCGTCTTTCACGGGCACGGCGACGGAACTGCGAGCCCCAAATCGCTCCAGCCATCCCGCTGACGTTGCCGCCGTCCGCGGCTGAGCATCGACGAACGACAAGGCCGGTGACTCCTTCACAACGGCTTTGACAATTCCCAGGCCTGTTTGCGTCAGGGGGACGTGCCGGGTGGCCTCGATGAATTCTTGCTTCACCTTTTCGGGCATTTCGGAGACGCCCTGAAAGGCCACAAGATGAAGCTCACGATCGGCCAGAAACCACAGCCCAGTGGCGCGCGCCTTCGTCCGATCAAGCAACTCCGCCAGCACCGCGTCCAAAGCCTGGTTTTCTATAAGACAACGACAGAACCGCTTGCAGAACGATTCGATCGAATTTGATCGCGACATCCGATGACGCCCTTCTCGCACTGCCACTCAATGCTCAATCGGATTGCGAAGCCCGCTAGACACGATGCAACCGAGCTGTTGCTCGGCCGAACAAGTGACTTGTCTCATTCTAGACGACCGACACGGAGAAAAGCGACTGGGCCCAACGAACAATTAGCGCGCCGGATGGATGGCAGGCTCGCTGAGCCTTCGCGAGTACGGAAGCGGGCCGAATCGCACAGGCCTATTCTTTGGACTGCGAAGGCTGGACACTGCATCGCTTCTTCTTGATCGACGCGGCCAAGCCATTCAGAGCGGCGGGGCGCGTGACTGAAACCGAATGAGCTGATCCGCCCCCAACGCCGATTGATCGCTTCCACGGTCTGTAGGTTTTATGTGCCGGATGACGAGTCAAGGCAGGGCTTCAGCCCACACCGGGAAGCAGTTGAAGGCGTCGTCGACGGTGTCGAGGTCGGGGTCGATGTCGAGCGTGTCGCCAGCGGAGACATCGTTCCCGTTGCCGGCGCCGGTGACCAAGTCGGCGGTCGCGTCAGAACTGGCGATCGTATCGTCGCCAGCTTCACCGAGGGCGGTGTCGGAACCGGCGCCCGGCACAAGAGAATCGTTGCCGATACCGCCCAGCAGCGTGTCGCTGCCAGCGTCCCCGATCAGTGTGTCGTGACCGCCCAAACCGCTCAAACCGTCGTCACCCGCTCCTCCGTCCAGCCGGTCGTTGCCGTCGCGTCCCAAGAGCGTGTCGTCGCCGCCCAGACCGCTCAGCCCGTCGTTGCCGCGCCCCGCGTCGAGATAATCGGCATCGGCTCCGCCGATCAAGGTGTCGTCCCCGTCCGAGCCAGAGAGCCACACCGGGCCGGAAAAGCGTGAAGCATCCAGCACATTGTCGCCAGAAGTGCCGCGCAGGGCCGCCCGCTCGATTCCGCGCAGAGAATCCACTTCCGCCGGGCTTCCCAGATCGCTCAGCTGTCCGTCGCTCAATTGCAGCCAGCCGGTCGCAACGGAACGGGCGGACTCGACAAACCAATCCTCGCCGGGGCCGCCGTCGAGCGTGTCCTCCCCCGGACCGCCTTGCAAACAATCGATCCCAATACCAC
>JAADHY010000365.1 GCA_013151585.1 Planctomycetota bacterium | reverse complement strand
GGACCTCGCCAGCTCCGAGATCGTGGACCAGACTCCCTTCGTGCTAAGACCGTAACCGGGAAGGCTCAACCTCGTCGGCGCACGCTGAATCCTCGAATGCCAGCACGTCGTTTCTCGCCTCGTGCTTGGAAAACTTAGGCTGTTCCCCTTCCTTGGATCCGTTCGGACCTCAACGGGGTTTTGGCCTGCGGCGTGACATTATCTCCAGCCAGCCTTCCAAGGTGTATTCAGGGCGACCGATCTCGTCCGGACGGAGCACGGCTAGCTGACGGGGCGGAAGCGGGCGGAGGTTCAAGTCAGGCAATGTGGCACCGCGCCAGTGAAGTGGCGTGCCATAAAGGCGTTCCAGCTTGATGTTGTAGCGGTCGCACCACTGGCCGGCGTTGACCGTCGGGAGAGCGCGGATCCGTTCCAAGTTCCAGCCCGGTGTGCCCAAGTGCCGGTGAATCCACTCGAGTGACGCCTTGTAAAGGAAGTAGGGCCGGTGACCGCCGCCCGGTTCGAACCACGCACGGATCTTCCCAGGCGCGCCCAGCGTCGCGTAGATCTTGGCCGCTTCCTGAATCGCCCGGCGAGTTCCTCGCCACGCCTGCCCGTCGCCGCGGCGGTCGATGATCCCGTCGGCGTCGCCGTTAGCGATCAGCAGGGCGCAGCGGGGAGCACCGAGCGCGGCAAAGGTGGGCCAGTCACAAAGCCGCCGCATCCGTTCGTTGGGCAACTTCGTACAGAGCTTGGTTTCCAGGGTGATGTCGTCATAGGCCCAGCCGGAAACGATCGCCAGCCGGATGCGCGGTTCCACGGCGGCTACGTACGACGCGACCGCTCCGCCTAACGAGTTGCCGGCTACACCGATCCGATCCGGATCGACGTCGTCACGGGTCGTCAGGTAGTCGATGGTCCGCATCGTATCGAAGACCAACTTGCCCATGATCAGCCGGCCGGCGGCGTCAGCGCGTTCGCTGGCGGACCGGGCGTCGTGAGCCCGCGTGCCCATGCGCCCGTGCCGGTTCCGCTCTTCTTCGCCGATCGGGTCAATCGCCGCACAGAGCAAGCCGAGCTTGGCGTAGAGCAGCCCGGCGTAGTGGTATTGCCAACTGCTTTTGCTGCCGCCGTGGCCGTAAGTGAGCACGATGGCGGGCATTTTTCCACGCGGATGCTTGGGCCGATAGATCAGGGCGGGAGTCCGTGAACCCGGCTCGATCGTCCAGACCCATTTTTCGATGACAACGCCGTCGTGCTCGATTCGTCCGCGCTCCTGCGGCCGCAGTTTGCAGCGCTCCGGCGGAATGCCGAGCATGCGAACCAACGCCGAGCGAATCGCCGCATGCTGAGCCAGGATCGCTTCGGGTTCCTTTGCCTCGACGGCCGAAACCGGTGCACCCAGCCAGGTGGTCCCGCCGGCCGCGATCATGAAAGCAGAGAACAAACGTCGTTTCAGGCTCATGCGCCGTATCTTTAGAATTCCACGCGGTGCGAGGGTCTCCTGACTCGGCACACGGGCTGAGCGCAGGTCTCCGCAGCCCAACGGGGCGCCCGTTTCGAAACACGATCTAGGAATCACATTCACTGGCTGTGACGTGAAAGTCTTCCAGAGCGAGCACGTCAATGGCGAACTGCACGCAGGCGCGGACGTCTTCGACGGTCAGGTCGGGATAATAATCGCGAATAATCTGTTCGAAAGCCACGCCGTCCCGCACCAATTCCAGAACCGCTTGAACGGGGATCCTTGTGCCGGCCACGCAGGGCTTCCCAAAATGGACATCCGGTTGAATCGTGATCCGTTCGTGCATCTTGGAACCTCAATTGTTAACGCCGATCTCGCCGCCTCGCGCAGGACACCGCGTTTGCCCCGGGGGCACTGTACGGAACGTGAAACTGCCGACACGCCTCCAACATCCTACTTCCCAGGATGCGCATAGGCCATACGTATCTTGGCTGCGGGCGTGCTCGTGCGAACCATCCGCCGGAGGTGCAAGCGGAGAGCAGAGAGCTGCAGCAGAACGCCTCGCACCCTCTCTGCTATCGTCCGTTGCACAAGCCTGGGGCGAACAGCCATCACACAGCGCACGGCACTCAGAGAATCCCTGCTACATTTTGTGTGCATCACACACCGCGCCGAAAAGCCTTGGCACCGCTCACGGGCGCGATCCGTTCGGAATCCACGGCAGGATGAGGCGGCGTGCTTGATCGGTCCCGGCCGTACTGCAACCTACCAGCCAGCCGTCAGCAGGCGGTCAATCTCTGCCTTGTCCAACACGCGTCGGCACGACTCCCAGTCGATCTTTTGTACATGAGTATATCTCAATTCAAAGGGGTGGACCTTAGGAAGCTCGTCAATGATCTTCTTTGCCCGCTCCTTTTCCCCGAGCGCCACGGCCACCCAGACGTCCTCCAACACGTCCGGAATCTGGCCGAACAGGCTGAAGATATCGTGCAGTCGTTCGGACAAGAGTTCGTGGACGCGATCCTCTACAGAGTCCTTGTAGCGCATGTTATAGATTTCCACGACATCGTGCACTTGGCCGATGCGCTGGATGCGGCCTTTGCGCTGCTCCAGCCGGGTTGGATTCCACGGCAAGTCCAGATTGATTAGCCTTGCTAGGCGTTGAAGGTTCAGCCCCTCGGAGGCGGCGTCAGTGCCGAGCAACAGTCGGATTCTGCCCTTCATGACCAGTTGCTTCAGCTCGTCCCTCGGACGTGAGCTCCATTGACCTGCCCGCATAATGCCCGAACTTTGTGGCCCCGAATAAACAGCGATCGATTCATCCGGCAGTTCTTCCGTCAGTTGTTCGGCCAGCCATTGAATCGAATCACGGTACTGGCTGAATACGATGCAGCCCAATTCCAACCATCCCCGCTCCAAAAGGCACGCGCGGACAACGGCGTACTTCGGGTCGCGTTCCTGGCTGGCCTGAAGGGCGTCAATGAACTGCTCCAGCAGCGAGCTCTCGCTCGGAGTCAGCGTGCGGCTCACCTCGGCCTCCGAGACTGTCAGGTTTTCGCCGAGCAACTCGTCCTCCTCCTCTTCCTCTGGCTCTGTTTCGATCAATTGCCACTCCTCCAGCATTTTTTGAGCGGTGCGCAGACCAGCATAAATGGAACTGCCGACGCGCCGGAGCAGCAGCGTTTTCAAAAAACCGGAACCTTTCATGCGTTTTCCAAGGGCTTCGCAGAAGTCTTCTGCCTTCTGGTAAGCTTCGCGCAGATACGGCGGCAGTGGGATCGCTTCCTCGTCGCTTTCGCCCAGCAAACGCACTTCGATGCGCCGGAGCAACGGTTCCTTGGTTTCCGGATCAATCTGATTCTCCAGTTGCTCCCGGCTTCGACGGACGATTCGCCGAATGAACGGATGATGCTCCCGGAGAAATCGCGGGAAGAGGTTGCTCAGTCGGCCTCGGTCGGGCGGCCGCAGTTTCGCCAAGCTGCTGCCCGGCACGACGGCCTGCGAGTCGGGCACGTCCAACCGATTGCGCAAGACCTCGAAGTCGTGGTGTTCCCACTTCGGAGGCATGGGATTGCGGACCCACTCCCATTGCTCCTCCATGTCTTTTGGTGGTTCCGCTCGGCCCATGATTAGCTCAAGGCATTCGGGCACCTTGCGCCACCGGCTCCAGGCGTTTCCCAGCACGCTTTCGTCGCCGCGGCTGAGCACATCCAGCAGGTCCCATGCTTCCACCGGTCGGAGCTGGACGGGCGTGGCCGTGGCCAACAACAGCGTGCGTGTCCGCTCGGCTAACTTGTACATGAACGCCAGCAGGTTGTTCGGCTGCGGAGCTTCGCCGTCGCGGTTCTTCCCCAGGTTACGTCGTCGAGCACGGTGCGCTTCGTCCAGAACTACGCAGTCGTAGGTCTGCCTCAACAAATGGCTGGCCGCTTCGGATCGCCGTGTGACCAAACCAGAAGAAACGATGCCGACCCGGCGCGGGCATTTCAAAATCGACTCCGGCCCGGCCGACGGCCATTCGATGCCCCGCTCATCCACCCAGCGTCGGCCGTCCCACACGGCCGATGGCATTCCGAGCAGATCTCGCATCTCGCCCTGCCACTGCCAGACGAGCGTTTTCGGGCAAATCACCAGAATTGGTCTTTCGCCCGTCAAGGCAATCAGCAGGGCCGAGGTGGCCAGTTGCAAAGTCTTTCCCAGCCCGACCTGGTCGGCCAGCACAAAGCGGGCCTTGCCCGTCGGGCCGTGGTGCTCATCGAACACGAGCTTCACAAAGTACTTTTGGTGCTCCCACAGGCCCACTTCCCGGCGATAAACGGGGGCTTCGACGACTGCCGGTGCCGGGTCGGGCGGCTCCCGGTCCGCTATCCAGTCGCTGATTCGTCGCACCACCTCCCGCTCTGCCAAGCGGGCCAGATCCTCGACCACGAACTCGGCCAAAGGCACCGCGGCCGGCGAGTTCCACAGCGCGTCAAACTCCTCCTGGACCCACTGGACCGCTTCGGACGACCGGTCCTCCCAAACCAGCTCGTAGTTCAATCGCCACGCCGACTTGGATTCGTTCGCGCTGCCCAAAAAACACGTCTTGCTCCCGTCAGCCAGCGTGATGACGCCAGCCTTGCCGTGAATGAGCCCGAACGCTTCGTCCGGCAACACCCTCACCTGCAGCTTGCCGCTCTTGAGCAGCCGATACAAGCGCGCATAGCGATCGCGCACCGCCGCCCCACCGTCAGTCTCCAGCAGCTTTTCCGGCTCGAATGCGCACCACTCGCGGCGTACGCCCATCTGCGCGGCGCGGGCCGTCTGCAGGTCCGCGCGGCTCAGCTCCGAGTTGCACACCATGCGGATTGGTCCCGTAACGGACTCCAGCTCTTCGCCGGCCACCTCCAGCAGCGACGAACAAAAGTAGCCGGCAATGCGATCGTAGGCCTGGGCCCCACGCAGCCGACGGCAGAGGAACGACTTGTCGAGAGGCTCCAGACGGGAAGAGAATCGTCGAATGGTTTGATCTCGTGCGTTCATGTTCGTTTTGCGTCGGCCTCACCTTGTGCTGCGGGATGCGACAATCGTTCTTCTAAAGCGTTCACGTGGTGCCGAAAGACGCGCACACCTTTAAGTGTCGGACGGTAGAACTGCCCGTCGAGCCTCGCGAGACCTTCATCGAGGAGCCGCCGTTTTGCGCTTTCGAACTGCGGACCACGATAAAGAGTCAGGTTAAGGTTTTGCGAGAGACCGACCGCGACCAGCGTACCGAGCAAACGCAGCGCTGGAAGCGGCAACGCGAGCAGAGTCGCAACTTCCTGCTGCTCTTCGGCTGTCGCTAGGCTGCTTTGTTGTCTCTTGAGTATTTCCTGCAGCTCAGCATCCGGCGCGGCCGCCGAGGCACGGACGTCGACCCCCGGTCCAACAATTCGCTCAAGTCGGCGCAGAAAGTCCGACAGAGGCTTGCGGAAATAGTAGCCCAGTAGAATGCACAACGCAGTCGGCCAAGCCAATGCCTGGATCAACGCCACGAAGTGATCGCCGCGCTGGACATCAAGGAGTCGCACCAACCCTGCCGCGACCAGCAAAACCAAGATGACAGCCCCGACTGGGTTGGCCGCTTGCTTCCATGTCAGTTTCGCCAATTCGACCGTCTTGTTCCAACAGCGTTCCAAGCAGCCCATCTCGATGGCCTCCCACCAGTGTGCGAGCCGGGCCGTTGGTCGCAGGACAGGCTCCAAAAATCCGCCCGGCCACGACGGAGTGTGGCCCTCCGGGGGCCGTTACCACACCAAACGATCAACCTCGCCGGCGTACGGCCAATCGTCTGGCTGACTGACCAGACTGGCACGCACGGGATTGCGCCGCACATACTCCCACTTCTGCTCGTAACTTTCGCTGCGTCTGAGCTGCGTGTCCCAAAACGACTTCAGCCACACGGGCTGCTCCTCCGGCCTCGGCCAACGCCGTGAGGCCCACGATTTCCAAAACTGAACCCACCTTCCCAGCGATGGCGATTCAGGGCTCCTCGGCCCGCAAAAAAGATGGATGTGGTCTGGCATGAGGACGTAGCGGCCAACGACCCACGTCTTCGCCTCCGCCCACGCGTCCAGCAAGAGCCGGTGAATGTCGTGTTTGGCCAGGATGGGTTTCCGCGACTGCGTGCAGACCGTCAGGAAAACGATCACCGGTCGATCCGGCCACTCAATCGGGGGTAGATGAATCGGCGATTTGCGTTGTCGCATTGGTCGCATCGGCAAGGTTTCGTGTGGCTTCGCCGTACAACGCCCGGAGGGCTGCGGGCCCCCCCGGACCGATTCGCGTTGGGGGCCACGACGGAGCGTGGCCCTCCGGATTGTCGCCGCGCCGGAGGGACGCGCTCCGTCGCGTCCCGGTTCATGTCCACGGGAGGGACGCGTTTCATCGCGTCGGGAACCCAATTCTTCCGGAGGGACGCCCTCTGTCGCGTCCCGATTCGCGTCCGGTCGTTGGGGCCACGACGGAGCGTGGCCCTCCGCGGTTACACGTGATCATTGCGTACCGCGCCGGCCAGGAGGCGGGCCGATTCGGAATCTCGGGCCCACGGCTCCATGCCGCTCACCCGGCCCAGCCCGCCCAGGAACTCCAGCAGGGCGATGATCTTCTCGCGCTGGCCCCAGTAGTCGGCCAGTTCCGTCTTCAGATAATTCAAGCCCCGGGCGACCTCTTCGCTGCTGGTGACCTGATGCACGGCGAACAAGACGTGGCGTGTCAGGGACGCCGCGAAGCCGTCGCCGGAAAGCAGCCGACGGCCGAACTCGCTGGCCGTCTTCAATCGCGCGGCGTTCGCCTTGGTCTTGGCCATCAGGTCCGCGTAGTCGGCGGCGCCGAAGCCGCGAGCGAGCTCCTGGAACACGCCCGTCCGGTGTTCGCCATGCGTCTCGACTTCCAAGCCCTTCAAGTAAAAGCGTTCCATCGCTGAAAGCGTTTTCCAGATTTCGCGGTCCATGCCGCGCGGCACGAGGTGGTCGCAAGCGATCTTGACGGCCTGCCGGATCAGGTTTTCCACGGGGTTTGATTCGCCTTGGGGCCGAACACGCAGGATATCCCGCTCCGGGTTGATCTCCTCGATGGGGCGTTCGGTCAGGACACGCAGGGCCGCGGCGTAGGCGGCCAATTGATAGTCGGCGTCGCCGAAGTTCGGTTCGCTGGCCCAGACGGCCACATTCCGGAGGGCCACGCTCTGTCGTGGCCCTTCACGCGAACGAACATCGGGACGCGACAGAGCGCGTCCCTCCGGAGGGCTACGCTCCGTCGTGGCCCCGTCGTCCAGGGCCAGCATCTGGTCCAATTGCCGGCGCACCTCGGCCTCGATCCGTGGCACCAACTCGTCCAGGAAAACCGGCTCCGCGTCGGTCCGCTTGCGGCAAACCAATAGCACCGTGCCCTGGACGTAGTTTCCTTCTTTCAAGGCCGAATCGGTCTCGGTGGCGATGCACCAGGCCGCGGTGACGCGCAAGCCCGCTGCCCACAGGATCATGGTCAGGTCCGCCCACACCGACGCGTCCTGGTGGGTGAACATGACCACTTGCAGGCCGTTGTCGGGCATGTTCTCGACCAGCCGCCGGTAGCACTGGACCATGCCCTTCCGGAATTCGACCGGATCGTCCGCTTTGATCGCCAGGGCACGCTTCGAATCCGTGTACCATTCAGGAAACAGCTTCGGCAGATGCTTCTCGTACCACGCCAGGAAAAACTCGCCCAACTCGTGGTAATTGATCGCGTCGGCGTAAGGTGGGTCGGTGATCCAAAGGTCGCACCGACATTTGACCGACCTGCTGTCAGCCGCGGTCGCTAGCGTACCGTTGCAACTCCACGCAGTCAGGGGAAATCTGAGGAACCAAGCGGAGTCGAGAGACAGTAGAGCTCTCCCTGCCCACGAATATTGAGTATTGAGAGCTTGATTACTGAATGTCTGAGCCACCTTCTCGTTCGCAGCCGAAGAATCCCATCTGCAAAGCCGGCTGTCCCAATCGCCGCACCTTCCGAGGCCGAGGCAACACGATGCCCGTGATAGCCTTGATTGGTGCGGCGAGCATAGCGCAACCAACAACCCATGCGCCAGCAACTGTCTGGGCGTGAACAGGTGGTGCCAGTGCGTCCAGCCGCGCGTTCGGATTGGCTCTTCAGTCTTGGCCCCCGGTTCGATCCGCCGGCTGGGGATGTAGCCTTTTTCCTGCCAATCGTGGAACCGCTCGCGCAGCAGATCCAGCACCCGCTGTTCACGCCTCAGGTCCTCCGGCGTCGGCGCCCGGTAATGGCGGCGCGTCTTTTGCACGCGCTGGCCCTTGGCGTTCGTGTCCCAGTAGGTTTCGACCCAGCGAATGCAGTAGAGCCGTTCCTGAAACACATCGTCCGGCCGCGGCGCCAAGTCGTCGTTTTCCCACAGACGCAGGCCCGATTCGTGGTACCGGGCCGTTGGGTCTTTGCCCGCGCCCTGGCGGCGCACAACGTCGATGGGCGTGTCCTGACCGCAGTGGGGACACCACAGGCGCGAATCGCGCACGGTGCCAGATTCCTTGGCCCGTTTCATTCGTTCGGACGAGACGCCCTGGTGGATTTCGATGGCGAAGTAGCCGGAGGGACGCGCTCCGTCGCGTCCATCGGAGGGCCGCGGTCCCTCGCGGCCGGAATCCGTTTTTTCCGGAGGGACGCGCTCTGTCGCGTCCCGGTTCGCGTCGGGTCGTTGGGGCCACGACGAAGCGTGGGTCGCGGGGGGCGGCCACGACGAAGCGGGGCCCTCCGTGAGGCCTTCGCGTCCGGTCGTTGGGGCCACGACGGAGCGTGGCCCTCCGGCAGGTAGCTCTCCGGGGCGTGGAACCAGTTCGGCCACCGTCCGGGTTTTCTCGCCGATGACCCAAGACGGCGCCAGCGGCACTTTCCAGCCGCATTCAGGACAAATGACCTCGACGCAATACAAATAGGCATCGGCGCGCCAGCCCAGTTCGTTGTGCTCAATGCCCCATTCGGTGATCTGCCGGTCCACGGCCTCGAAGATTTTCCGCTGAGCTTCCTGCACCTGCCGGGCGACTTCTTCGCCGCCGCCCACGATATTGAGCGCCGCCCAGGCCAGAAGCGCGGCCACGGGCGAGAGGTCCGAGCCGTAGGCGTCGCAGCCCAGCCGAGCCGCCTCGAAGGGAATGCTGCCCGCTCCGCAGAACGAATCGCCCACGCGCGGCCGATGCCCGAACCGCCGCCGGCCCAGCTCCTCGACCAGCTCCGGCAAACTTTGGGCGCTGGTTCCCAGGTGCGCGTTGATCTCGTCCCACGCTTCCTCCGACGGCCCATCGGTCTGCTCGGGCCGGCAGCAGTAGCGAAGCCGTTCCGAATAGGGCATTCGGTGAAAGGCCCGGCTTTCCAAGCCCTCCTTGGCCTGCCGGCTGAGTTGGCGGATCTTTTTGGCTCGCTGTTGCGTGTCCTTTTTCCGCGGCCCTTGGCGGATGTGGCTG
>JAADHY010000013.1 GCA_013151585.1 Planctomycetota bacterium | reverse complement strand
CCTCTGGAATCCGTCAATTCCAATGGGGCCGGGGCCCGTTGACCCGCTGGCCGTTGACATAAACCGTGATCCGGTCGTTGTCGCAGACACATTCGATCCGTGTCCACTGGCCCGCGGGACTTTCGACGTCGTGTTGCCCGCGAAAGCCGGGGACGTCCCGCCAGTGCGGGTCCTTTTTCAGCCACGCGATGGCTCCGACAGAAAGCGTGCGAACGGGACAGGTTGGATCGAACTGGAATTTTGCGTAGTCGCCGGGCACGCGGCGGTCCTTGACGGGGGCGGTCACGCGTACGGGCACGTGTCGTCCGTCGGCGTAGCGCCCGTGGATCAGCAGGATGTCGCCAAATCCGCCCTCCATCACTTGGCACTCGATGGCGGCCTTGTACGCGCCGCTGCTGATATCCGGTCCGGTGTTGCTGCTCTTGGCTCCCCAACCGCGGTCGTAGCTGTTGCCTTCTGGTCCGACGGCGTGCAGAAAAATGCCCGAATCGCGGGCCATGCCTCGGCGCGTGCGGAAGTTGTGCCGGCCCCATTTCACCTCGACCACCAGCCGGTAGTCTTTGTACGCTCGCAGCGTGCCCAAGTAGCCGAACCCGTCCCCCGAGATGCGAATCACGCCGTTCCGGACCGAATAGACGCCTCGCGGGTCTGTTTTCCGGGTGTCGACCAGCCACGTCGTCCAACCTTGCAGATCGCGCCCGTTGAAAAGCTTAATCACTCGGTCAGGCACGATCGGTTCATCCGCCCGCACTGGACCAGTTGCGGAGACCAAAACGGTGACGGCCACAATGGCGGCGAGAGTGAGAACTCGACAGGGCATAGCCATGATCCTCTCCCTCGGGTGCTGCGAAAAGGCCGTTTCAAAACCTGCGTCTGGCGGCCTTTGAAGACCGGCCGTCAAACGATACGCGAGATCTCTCGCCCCGCGCACAGCAATGAGGCCAGCTTTTCCAGCTCGCTCTAGAACTTTGCCCCAGGATAATACCCAATGACGAGCTTCCGCCCGAGAAGAATCGCCAGCAGGCAGGCAGCCTTGAACCCCAAAAGCCATACGGTCGTGGAGTGGATTTCGATCAAGTCTGTCGCCCCAAACAGCAAAAAGGAAGCCGCGTAGAGGAGCTCGTAGCCGGTTTGCCGGTGCTTTGCATAGCGGTAGCCAACAAACGAGGCGATCGCAAACCAGGCGGCCGCCTCGCCGATGTTAAAAGGGACGTAAATCCACCGATAGCTTTCCAGCGACGGTGAAGCGACATCAATCAGCGGATACGTGAGGACCTCATACGGTGACACGAGCCCGCCTCCAGAATATGACCTAAGCCGCAGCAATAGGAAAAGCGCGGCCGAAGTTATGGTAGCCGAACGGGCCGTCGTTCAGAAGCACACGGGGTCAAGCAATAGCGAGATTCAGACGCCGACGCGAACGGCTTTGGTCAATGCCTCGCTCAGCCGCGCAGAATCGCAAAGGCGCCATCGACCGCGCGGACGAATCATCGAAAGGGCGCCCCGGCGGTCGTCGGTCGCGGGCTGGCACACTGCGACTCAAGGCTCCGCCCGTCCGCCAGCACGTAATGCCGCAGCTCCACCGCCCGCCGTCTGGCACAGATAATTTGGAGCGGCCGTCGTGTCTCGCACCACCGCCGAGCTGTCCTGCGGCACGACCGCGGTGTCTCGTACGGTCGCGTTCGTGGCCGCAGGCGAGGAGGTGCTGGTTGTTTGCGTCAGGTTCATATCCGAGAGCCGGGTACACGACGGGTCGACGGTCCCGTTGGCCGCTAGCCGCATCAGCACAAGATCCTCAGCTTGGTTCTGGTTGTTCGGCCAAGCCACGCCAGCCACGATGTAGCCACCGTCGGTCAGTTGCTGGATCGCGTTCGGCCAATCCCAGGCGTATTCGAACACCTTGGTCCATTGGGCCACGCCGTTGGCATCCAAGCGGAGCAGGTACAGGTCCCAGTCTTGTGTTCCCTGTTCGTAGTAACCGCCGATCAACGAACCGCCGTCGGACGTCGCGCCCACGGAAAGCGCCTCGTTCCATTTGCCGGCCAGCCCGTACACCTTTTGCCACTGGATGTTGCCGTCTTTGTCGAGCTGCAGCGCCCAAAGGTCACCGCTCGTGTCCGGGCTGAAGCTGACCGTCGATCCCGGGAGAATGTACCCGCCGTTGGCGGTCTCTTGAAACGACCAGATCGTGTCCTCATCCGCACCGCCGTAGGCCTTCTGCCAAAGAATGTTTCCGCTCGGATCGAGTTTGATCACCCAGATATCGGTCGCGCCGTGGCCGAACGACTCGGTCTCGCTGGCCACAACGAAGTTTCCGTCCCGATCCTGCAGCACCCGCACGACAAATTCGCTGTAGTCGCCTCCGCCGCCGTCATCGCGTGGGCCACCGAAGGTCTTTTGCCATTGGATGTCGCCGTCTGCGTCCAGCTTCAACACCCAATAGTCTGCGCCCCCTGCTCCAAAAGAGGTCGTGCCGCCTGCGACGATGTATCCGCCGTCGGTCGTAGGCTGAACGGACCAGGCCTGATCGATCGCTGTGCCGCCGTAGGTCTTTTGCCATTGGATGCCGCCCGATGCGTCCAGCTTGAAAACCCAGAAGTCCGCCTGCCCTGCCCCGAACGACTCGGTCCAGCCCGCAACGATGTAGCCGCCGTCGGTCGTCTGCCGGACGTCGATGGCATACTCGTCGCCCGCCCCACCGTAGGTCTTCTGCCACTGAACCGCTCCGCGGCCATCCACCTTCAGCAGCCATGCGTCGCCATTGCCGACTCCGTAGGAATCCGTCGAGCCAGCCACGATGAAACCACCGTCGGACGTCGGCCAAACGCCTTCCATCTCTTCGCCGCCGTCACCGCCGTAAAGGGCGATCCACCGAGGACCGCCAACAGAAGCGACCGCGCCTTCATCAACCACGTCACTCGCATCGGCCAGAAGGTTGTCGCCCGGCGAGACGGCCATGCCGTTGCCGCTGCCGGCGACCGTATCGACCTCGCCGTCCCGCGAGTCGATTGTATCATCGCCCGCTTCTCCCAAAGCGGTGTCGCTGCCCGAGCCGGGAACGAGCGAATCGTTGCCGGCTCCGCCGAGGAGCGTGTCGGATCCGTCGTCGGCGATCAATGTATCGTCGCCGGCCAAGCCGCTCAGCCCGTCGTCGCCCGCTCCGCCATCCAAGTAGTCCACACCGGAGCCACCAAACAGAGTGTCATCGCCGCCGAATCCGAACAGCCACGTTGGACCGCTGAAGCCCGAAGCGTTCAGCACGTCCGGATTGTCGCTGCCCCAGAGACGGGCCTGCTCGATGTTCGCCAGCCGATCCCGCTCCGCCGGACTGCCCGCGTCGCTCAATTGCGAGTCGCTCAGCACCAACTGACCTGTCGTCACCGCCGCGACCGCCTCGACCAACAAGTCCGTCCCGTCGCCTCCGTCCAACGTGTCGGAGCCGGGACCACCGCCCAAGTTGTCCCGTCCGCTGTTCCCGATCAGCCAATCATCGCCCGGTCCGCCGCGGAGGATGTCGTTGGAGCCCTGCCCGGAAAGCGTGTCTCTTCCGGCACTGCCATAGAGCGAATCGCGGCCGGCGTTCCCCAGAGCCGAATCGTCGCCCGCGTTGCCAATCAGCCGATCTCTGCCGGTGCCGCCGAAAAGCGTGTCGTTTCCGGCCGCGCCGACCAACGTTGTCCAGCCAGAGAAGGCCGACGCATCCAGTCGATTGTCACCGGCTCCGCCTCTCACGTAGGCCCGCTCGAACCCCGAAAGTCGGTCGGTGCCCAGACCGGTCAAGTTGGAGTCGGTGAGGATGAAATCGGCATCCGCCCGCTCGAGCAATTGATCGCGCGAGCCGGTGCCGCCTCTGAGCGTATCGTCGCCGGGACCGCCGCTGACCGTGTCATAACTGCTGCCTTGTCCGTCCGCGTAATCGTTGCCGGCTCCGCCGGACACGCTGTCATTGCCAGCCGCCCCAAATAGCGAATCGCGGCCGTCTTGACCGTGCAGAGTGTCGTTGCCGTCACCACCGATCAGCAAGTCATCGCCGTCCGTGCCCAAAATCCAATCGTTTCCCGTTCCGCCGTCAAGCGTGTCGTTGCCGGAATAGCCACGTAAGGAATCATCCCCGTCGCCACCCGTGACGGAGTCATCGCCGCCCAGAGCGTGAAACAGATCGTTTCCCGGCCCACCGTTGAGGACATCGCTGCCGGCGCTGCCGATCAGGGTGTCGTTGGCGCCCGCCGCATTGACTGTGACGCCGCCGATTTGAGCGGCGTCGGCGGCCGTCAGAGCGTGCAAATCAATCCGCTCGGGATCGTTGCTGCCTTCGATGACCAAGCCCGCCACGAGTCCCGCGTTGACACGAAACAGCTCGGCTCCTCCCCTGCGCCGCACGACCAGATCGCCCGCATCAATCACAACTTCGAAGTGCCCACCGCCTGCAGGCAGCGTGACTGTCTGGAGCCCGGCCGCCGAGTTGAACGCAACTTCTTCGGCAACCCGCATCTCTCCGCTGACGGACCGGAACAGAGACGCGGTTGGCCCTCGCACCAGATCAACACGCGGTGCCCCGGCGGCTCCGCCGAGCACGACCGCCAGCGCGCTGAGAAGCCAGCGATCTTCCAGCACTTCGATTGCCACGGGCCGGCGGCACTTCCACCGCCGTCGACGCCTGCTCGGTCCCCAAAGCCATTCAGCGCAACGTCGAAGGGAAACGGCACTGCGTTGCGCAAGCTCACCGGGGCTCATTTTTCCGCCTCCCGCTTATGAAGGGCGCACGACGGAGCACGTCCGTCGGACACGGGACGTTCCCGCAACAGAGAAAACACGAGCTAAATCCGCTTAACCGCCCTGAGGTGATCGTATTGATCGGAATAGAGGCATCACTTGATACCAAAACCTTAGTCGGTTGTCCTCCGCTTCGTCAAGATGCCTGCGGCAGTGAGTTCGCGCGGGGCAGCCCTAGCCGGCACAGCGTCAGGCGTCTGTCGAGTCGTGGTCGCAAGCAATTCTCAGCTAATGCTCAAACCGGCTGGACCGATCACGGCCAGATCAACGGGAATCGGGTAACGTCTTTCAAGACACGGCAAACGATGGCGTAGGTTGCGGAGCGGCGGTGAAGTAACGGGCCGAGGAGGATTCGCGCAGTGTGGCTGCAGTGCCTAACTACCTTCGATCGGTTGCGTGCCAAACCACGGCGTCTTCAAAAGGCGCTTTTTGGCTTGCATCAGCCGTTCTCGTGCGATTCAAATCAGCCCAGGGAGTTTGAACCAACTCACACAATGCGATCACCTTTTTTGATATTATGCCGTGCGCAAAGAAGCTGAACATTCTCGGCAACCAATGATGTACCTCCTTTCGCATACGGCACAATGTGGTCGAAATGTAGCTCGTCTGTCGCTCCGCAAATGACGCATCTTCCGCCATCGCGTTTCCAAACCTCTAACTTAACATGTGTCGGGATCACACGGCGACGCACGAGACGTCTCCCGGCGGACGAGTCAATTTCATCCTCTCCTTCGACGGCGAGCAGCTTGAATTTGAATACAAGTCTGCCATTAACTTTTTCCTTCCAGGAGTCCACTAGGTGAAAAACGCCGTTGTAGGACCATATCCCTTGACGTAGCTTTTCATAAACCCGCACGCGCTCGGGCGTTCGACCACCTGCTTTTGCAGCCTGAGCGGCTTGGTGGAACAAACCGTTTTGGGTTAGGCGCCCGCTTGGGGTGCACTCGGGCTGGTCGACGCGCTTGGGATCCGGCACAGCTGCACTCCGGGGTACATCGTGCCCTTCGTAAATCAGCACCGTGCCACTCTCTCGCAACTCGTCCGCATAGGGAGCGTTTGGGCGCTGGGACATAAGGATGACTGAATGGCCGTCGCCCACACCGAAATTCATCCCACGCTGGAGACTCAGTCCCTCGCGTTGACACATCTCTAGATATGAAATGATTTCGTTGACCACAATTGACACTCCCTTCGTCACCCACGCCAATCACTCAGTAACTTCCCACGGTTAGTATACCGCGATCACCGAGATGATACAGTCGCTCAACTGGCGCCCATCCGTCAAACTTCTGGCTCCGCGATAGCAAGCTGAGAGGGTGCTCGCGTTTCTCTGCAGAAGAGTCTCAGAATCCAATCCGACTATCGCTGTCCAATCTGCGGAGCTGGACGACGGCGACGCAGCAGCGGCCGACTGCAATTCAAGTAGCCCGCCGCATTTGGTCTGCGGCCCGCACAATACTCTGCACGCAGGGCTTGGCGTATCGCGAGGAGTGACCGCAAAGATCGTGAACAGGGAATTAAGACCACGAGCGCAAAGAGGCTGTCGGCATTTCAGTCCATCGCACGGTAACGCCGACGGCCACACGGCCGTTCGACCGGGAACGATCTCTCTGTCATTCCCAGCGACGCAGGTCGTTAGAGATTGCGGCTACGCAAGTCTGATACTCCGGTTCAGCCCGTTGGAAGCCACGCGCGCGACATCTGGTCGCCAAATTGGAAGGGCGCCACGTGGTAACGAGCTTGCCCTGCTCAAAACACTGCGCTGAGACCATCGCCGTGCTCTCTGTTTCCGAAGTCGAGAATCGGGGATGGCTACCAGGGAGCGGACGCGTGGAGGAGGCGCAAACGGTCAACCAAGCCAACAACAGAATCAAGGGCCCGATCAACGCCCACACGATCTTGACTCGACGGCTACCACGCCAACGGTGACTTTCCGGCGAGGTCGGAAAATCGACGCTCCGCAGCCGCTCCGGGCCGATGGTCACCACCAACAACGAACAAACCCCCGCCGTCAGCCAGAAGCTCAGTTCCACAAAGAACATCGTCTTGCCTTTCAGCCCGGGAAACGCTTTCAGCAGATCGCCGACGAGCGGTATCCAGAGTACAAGCAAAAACAGCCATTGCGCTCGGCCCAAAGGCGACTCCGGGGCGAGAGGCAGCAGCCCCTGGTAGTGTCGCACGATGGCGAGGACCACAACAGCCGTCAACAAAAGGCCGACCAGCAGGAACCACCAAGTCGTGTTCAAACCGAAAAACACATCCAGCACGTGTTGGCCTTGCCTCCAGGCGGGGACGTTCTTGTGAAGGTTCTCCCACATCATCACCACCAGCAGGAACAGCAACGCGATCAAATTCAGCCGGCGGCTCGGTGTGTCTTCCTCCGGAGGTTCCAAATGGCCGGTTAACAGCAGCACGGCGCCCCAAGCGACGCCCGCTCCCATGATCAGCCCGAAGAGCTGTTCCATCCACTTCCAGTAATCCAACCCTCGAAGGGCTTCCCACGCGCCGACCGGGCCCCACTCGGATCGGCCCAACATGTGAACAAAATCCCCGCACGCGAAACCAACCCCGCCTGCCAGCAAGCCGTAGCCGATCAAAAACAGAGCGGCTCGATCACGACGTCGGGCATGCCAGGCGGCCAGGGCGACCATCAAACCGACGCAGCCCGACCAATTGTCGCTCCGCGGCGGGGTCATGCGCAACCCGAGCACGCCGGTCAGCAGCCCGCAGCCGACGAGCCAACCGGCAGCCAACAAAACCATGAAGCCCGCAGCCGAACGGCTCTCACGCCGCACAAGCGCGTAGATGCCGGCGGTCAGCAACGCCGAAACCGCGGCGACCCAATCCGTGTCATAGAAGTACCATCGCTCGCTCAGCCAGTCGGTCGCGCCGCTCATGTCCAACGCGAACCAAACCACCCAAAGAGCGACCAGCGGACCGACGTACTTTTCCAGTTCGCTGCGCCGCATCGTCAGTCCGATGGCCAAAATGCCTGCTCCGATGCCTCCCCACAGCGCTCCGATCACGAACAACGACGCGTACCCATACGCCACGTCCCAATAAGACGCTGTGTAGGCCGTGTAGCCGATCACACGGCCGTAGCTCATCTGGCCGCCGAAGGCCCAACCGATCGCACCGAGGAACGCCAACAACGTGCCACGGCTCCACCAGTCTGGCCGGCCGGATGCCAGGCAGAGCGACAACGCCAGCAGTGCCCCGGGCACCATCGCTCCCGCCTCGTGTCCGTAGTTTCCGCGGAAGCCCCAGCCCACCGACATGGCCAGGGCGGACAAAACGATCATCCGGGCGATCCCCGGTTGGGCTTCGTTGAGCTTACCCGTATCGTTCCGAATCATGTTGCGCAATCCTGAGGAATCTAGCTTAACGCGGCCTTACGGCCGCAACCAAAGTGGGTGACACTTGCCGGGTGTCACAGCCCGAGCCTCACCATGCCAATACGCAGCCGTCCCAGGTCCGTCGCACCCGGCAGGCGCGACCCACAAAGATCCGCCCACCATGCGGCATCATCCCTGTGGAAGAGTCTAAGCGGCGCGGCTCCCGTTCTGTATCCGGGTTACCTCGCTCGCCGGCCCGCTTGCCCGACCGTCGACGAACCCAAGGCCTCGGCCTCCTGGTTTCGGCCAGCCGAGCGGTAGCCATCGACCGTGACCGGCCTCCAGCGTCCGCTGCTGCCTGAGCACCGGCCAGCTCACGCAGGCCGTTCGCCGTTCACGAACCAGTCGGGTGGGCATCGCCCACCACACCTTGAAAAGGGCATGGCCCACCGAAACCCGTGAAAGGCGGGCGATGTCGACCCGACCGAGTTAACGGATTCGAACGCCGGGCAGCACGCGTTCGGCGTTCTTGTAGTACACTTTTTCCAACACTTCGTCTGGCAAGTCCAGCCCGTACAGCTTCCATCGCGTGTAGACGCCGAAGCGGCCGATGTAGTCCGGGTAATCGAAGTACTCGTCGCGAGTCTCCAGCAGGCGGAAGTAGCACCGGTACGCCGCCGGTGAGACGGGCATGTCGAGACCGAACAGAATACGGTCTTGGTAGGCGATGAAAAAGTCATGAGCGGTGTAAGGCTGGCGGCCCAGCTCGTCGATCCGGGCCGAGAAGTCGATGACCACGTTAGGGTGCTCGTCGAGGAACCGAGCCACCGATGCCAAATCTTCCGGATGATTCGCCACGTGCGGCAGGATGAACCGCGTTTGGGGATGATCAGCGATCATGTGGTTCCGCTGCTCGAGAAGCTCTTCTTTGGAAAAATGTGAGCCGTAAAAGCTCCATGCGGGAAACTCCCGCAATGTCAAGTAGTGTTCGTTGTGCCCGTCGATCGGCAGGAAAAAGGCTGCTGGATCTGAGACGTGGATCAAGACGGGAATCCCCAGCCGACCGGCACGCTCCCAGATCGGATAAAGTCGCTTGTCGTCGACGGGCAACATATTTCCGTCGCCGTCGCGAAAGAACAGGCCCAGTTCCTTCGTGACTTTCAGCCCGCAAGCGCCCCGGTTCAAGTCCTCCTCCAAGTGCTGCAGACATCGATCGACGAAGTCTTCCTTCAGCAGAACCGGATCGCCCCATTGAGCAAAATCAGACATCGTGAGCGCGGCAAAGCGTCCCGGATACTTCTCCATGTAGTGTTCGGCGAAGTGGCTGAAGTCACGTCGCGCGATCGTGTAGGTGTTGTTCTCCAGC
>JAADHY010000699.1 GCA_013151585.1 Planctomycetota bacterium | reverse complement strand
CGGGCCGTTCTCGCGCGATTTGCAAGCCGACGGGGACAACATCGAGCTCGTCACGACCGGGGGATCGAAGCATCGCGCCAGCCTGGCGCACAGCGCGGCAGTCACGCAACGCGTGACTGGGCTACGGCCCGACATCGGCCGCGGGGCGGCCGTGCTTGAGCCGGTCCAAAAGGACGGCGACCAAGATGACCAGCCCCAGGACCACCTTTTGGGTGTAGCTCTCGACGTTCATCAAGTTCATGCCGTTTTGAATCACGGCGATGATGAAAGCGCCGATCAACGTCCCCAGGACTTTCCCTTCGCCGCCGGCCAGACTGGTCCCGCCGACCACCACGGCCGCGATGACGTACAGCTCGTACATTTGCCCGTAGGTTGGGGAACCGCTCTTGAGCTGCGAGGCCATAACGATTCCCCCTAGCCCGGCCAACGCCCCGGATAGCACATAGGCCAGCAGGATGACCCGGCGAACCGGTACGCCGGAGAGCCGCGCGGCCTCCCGGTTTCCTCCGACCGCGTAAACGTACCGTCCCCAGACCGAACGCGACATCAACACGTGGGCCACCGCGTACAGCGCCAGCATCAGCACAACTGCGTTCGGGATTCCGAACAGATCCGCGCCGCGTCCCAGCCAGACGAAAGAATCGGGGACTTGGTAGACCGACTGGCCTTGCGACAGGATGTAAGCCACCCCGCTGGCAAAGAGCATCATGCCAAGCGTCGCGATGAAAGGCGGCACGCCGAACAGGGTGATCGTGATCCCGGACAAGGCGCCGATCAGGCCCGCCAGAGCGATCCCGCCGAGACACGCCAGCGTCATGCCCCAGGTCCCCGCCTGCTCGGCTCCCGCGAAGTCCCGGATCAGCAGCGTCGATGCGACGGCCGACAACGCGATCAGGCTGCCCACCGAAAGATCGATCCCCGCCGTGATGATCACCACCGTTTGGCCGATGGCCACGATGGCGATCACGGCGATCTGGTTGGCGATGTTCAGCAAGTTGTCGGACTTGAGGAAGTTCGGCCAGCGATAGGGCTGCGGCGTGACGAGTCGGGTCGGGCCGATCCGCGGAAAGTCGCGGTTGACGTCGGAGAGGACCAGCCAGGTCGAAGTCGTTTGCGTGCAGGCGATCAGGTCCAGCCGGCGCCCGGAGGCCGCGATCTGCTGGAGGGCCCGCCGAGCGTCTTTCGGCTCGCCGTTGACTGCGCCGAGCACGTCAAACCCGCGTGCCGCGAGCTCCTGCTGCAACCGCTTGCTGAAGGCCGCGTCTTCAGCGTGGCGCCGGGCGACGATCAGAACGGTCGCACCGGGCCGGAAGTCGGCGGCCAACTGCTTGGCCAGCCGCACAGCCGCCGACTCGCCCGTCGGATGTTGCTGGCTGACAGTCATCGCGCTGAAGAAACCGCACAGCAAGAGCAACACGAGCACCATGCCGTACTCGGACGTCAGCCGCGACAGGTTCCGGATTGGTTTGGCTCGTGCGTTCATGGCCGCTCGCCGCCGTGTCATCGGACGGCCAGTTGCAGAATTTGCTGCTGCGTCGCCGAGGCGACGTCGGTGATCTCGCCCGTGATCCGTCCTTCGTGCATCACCAGGATGCGATCCGCCATGCCGAGAACTTCCGGCAGTTCGGAACTGATCATGATTACGCCCTTGCCCTCTGCCGCCAGTTGATTGATGAGCGAGTAGATCTCGTATTTGGCTCCGACGTCGATCCCCCGCGTGGGTTCGTCGAAGATCAGAATCTCGCATCGCCGGGCCAGCCATTTGGCCAGAACCACTTTCTGTTGGTTGCCGCCGGAGAGGTTCTGGACGGGCTGGTCGGGATCGGCCAGCTTGATGCGCAGGTCCCGAGCGTATCGATCGAAGCTTTCCGCTTCCAGCCTCGGACGCACGAAACCGGCTCGCGCCAACCATGTCAAATTCGGCAGCGAAAAGTTGTGCCGCACCGACTGGTTCAACACCAGCCCCTGCAGCTTGCGATCTTCGGTCAGCAGTCCGATACCGGCGTTGATGGCGTCGCGCGGATGGCGAATGGTCAGGGGCCGACCGTCCAGCAGGATTTCCCCTGCGTCCGGCCGATCGGCTCCGAAGATGAGCCGAGCCGTCTCCGTGCGTCCCGAACCGACCAGTCCGGTCAGCGCGAGCACTTCTCCGGCACAGACGTGAAACGAGACGTCGCGCACCGAGCCGGCTCGGCGAAGCCCTCGCACCACCAGCCGCGGCCGCCCCACCGGCACGGACCGTTTGGGGAATTCATCGGAAAGCTCCCGGCCGACCATCATTTCGATCAGCCGCGTTCGGGTGACGTCCGAAACTCGAGCCGTTCCGACGTGACGGCCGTCTCGCAGCACCATCACGCGGTCGGCGATCTCGAACACTTCCTCCAGTCGATGGCTGATGTAGATGATGCCGATTCCCTGGGCTTTCAGTTCCCGGATGACTTCGAACAGTCGCGCGACTTCGCCGGAGGTCAACGCGGCCGTCGGTTCGTCCATGACTAGAATGCGGGCCTGCTGCGAAAGCGCCTTTGCAATCTCGACGATCTGCTGCTGAGCCACCGTCAGGCGACGACAAATGGCCGCCGGATCGATGGCCACGCCCAGCCGGTCAAAGAGCCGCCGAGCCTCGGTGCGTTCGCGGCGCCGAGCGACAAAACTCAAAAGCCGAGGTAGCCCCGGCTGCGACCGTTCCTGCCCCAGAAAGATGTTGTCCGCCGCCGACAGCCCCGGAACCAGATTGAACTCCTGATAGATGATCGCCACGCCCGCGGTTTGCGCAGACTGAGGCGAGCTGATCTGGACGGGCTGGCCTTCGATGCAGATCAGGCCGCGGTCGGGGCGGATCGCGCCGCCCAAGATTTTCATCAACGTACTTTTGCCGGCTCCGTTCTCACCGACCAGCGCCAGCACCTCGCCGGCATGCAGTTCCAAGTCGACCTGTTGCAGGGCTCGCACGCCCGGAAACGACTTGTCGATGCCGGTCATTCGCAGAAGCGGCTCACGGGAACGTTCTGGTGCAAAAGAAGCGGGTTCGATCATGCCGGTCTCGTGACGTGGCTGTTCGCGGCGGAAAGCGGGCCGAATACCGAGGCAGACCTCAACGCAGCTCCGGGTCTTTGAGCGCGTCTTCGCGGCGGTAAAGCCGAGTCGGAATCAGGATTTCCGGCGGCAGTTCCTCGCCTTTGAAATGCCGCACGATCGCTCGAGCGATTTCGATGCCCATCTTGTCCGGGAACTGGATGGGATCGGCGTAGATCTTGCCTTCTTTGATCGCCTGTTTGCCCTCGGGTTGACCGTCAAACCCGATCAGAATCACCTGGTCGGCTTTGCCGGCGTTCTCGAGTGCGGCTCGGGCCCCGAGCGCCGACGGATCGTTGATTGCGAAGATGCCTGCCAGATCGGGATGCGCGGTGATCAGGTCCTCGGCGGCCTTGTAGCCTTCGTCCTTCAGCCCACCGCCCTCCAGTTCCGCCACGATTTCGATTTTGGCCGGACTGGCGGCATTATGCTTTTCGATCACCTCTTTGAAGCCCTGCACTCGCAGACGGCACGACTCCGCTTGCTTGAAGTGGATGATCGCGATCTTGCCGCCGCGTTCGCCCAAGGCTTCGATCATGGCTTCGGCCGCCAGCCGGCCTCCGCCCAAGTTGTCGGTGGCGATCTGGCACTCGATTTTCAAGCCCGGCAGCCGGCAGGGGATGTCGACTGTGAAGACCGGAATGCCCGCTTCGTTCGCCTCGCGAATGATCGGGCCGACCGAATCCGCCTGACACGGGCTGAGCACAATGGCCGACACCTTCTTCACAATGAAGTCTTTGATCTGATTGCCTTGCTTCACGACATCTCGGTCCGCGCTGAGCACGATCGTGTCATAGCCGTATTTCGCGGCCTCGGCCGTGATGTTGTCGCCAATGACTTTGAAGAAGGGATTCTCGAGCGTCAGCAGCGACACGCCGATGGTGCCGCGCAGCGAGGCGGGTTGATCGGATGGCGTTCGGCTGACGGGCTCGGCCCCGGAAGACATTTCGGTGTCTGATTGAGGCGTGCTTCGATCACCGGAGCAACCGGCCGTCGCCAATAGAACCAACGCGGCGACGAGCCATCGGCAATGACAGCGCATTGAGTCCGCCTCCCGAGCAAGGTGTAGGGCTTCCGGTTTCAGCGACGATGAGATGCATCGCTGAGGACATAAGGTGCGGTGACCTATGGTAGTCGAGACGCCGAGCGCAGCCAACCGCGTGGGTCAGTTACCCTGGCCAGAGATGCTGGACCGCCACCTTGCGTGGAGTCAAATGCCAAACACCCAACCGATGGGGTCGATTTGGGCTCCGCTGCAAAGGTCCCCCGACACCCAGCCGAACGGGTCGAAGATCCAACCAAAGGGATCGCACGTGTAAACAGGGCAGGGATCCGGTGGACACGGGGGCGGGCAGGGCGGCGGACACACCGGCTCGCACGGAACCGGACAACTCCATAGCGGCGGACAAGGCGAACCACACAGCGCGCTCGGCGTGCAGCAGCCGGACAGAAGCCCCGTAGCTAGCAAAACCAGAAGGCACAGAGATGATCTCGCCAGTCGATTCATTTTCCCACGCTCCCAGGCAGAACAGGTCCGAGCGGCACACAGTCGCACGCCATTGCGAAAGCCTCTCTTTCCGAAAGCCGGACTCCCGAAGCGTGCTGCGTGCGATTGGGCATTGTCACATATCGGAGCTCTGCCGGCAGAAACGGCAATCCGCGTTGCCCGGCTTGTGCGGATCGGCAGGACGCGCGTCCGTCTGCGCGGGTTGATCCGGCCGCATTTGATGTACCGACCGGACGGGCCGGTCCGGTTCTGCGGACCGCAACGGTTCGTACAGCTTCCTGTGCGGCGGCGCAAGCCGGCCCGGGAGTTTGCATGCGCTTGGCCGTTGGACCATAATCGCATGCGACAATTGGAATATCCGCAGCCAGATGGAGGAGATGAACGATGGCGAGGACGTGCAGACTGGCAGTGACGGTTCTCTTTGTGCTCGTTGGCATAACGGGCGCAGCGGCCGCGGAATCGGCCAACTTGCTGACCAACGGCGGCTTCGAAGAAGGCACGGTCGGCTGGGAGCCAGACGCCCAATTCCGGGTCGTCGCTGATCCCCGAGCCGCTCACTCGGGGCAAAGCTGCCTGCTGAGCGAGGTCACGAAGCCGAAACAGGCTCCGCGCCTGAGGCGGACAATTCGGGTTAAGACCGGGCGGCTGTACGAGCTGGCCGTGTGGGCTCGATCGAGCAACCGGAACAAACTGGTGGTCTTTGTCACGCAACCCGGCGAGACGCAGCGGAAAAGGCTGGCCACTTGGATGAACGTCCCGCGCCGCTGGCGACAGTATCGTGTGACATTCTCTGTCCCCCGCGACGGACTATTGCAGTTGGAGGTGATCGGTCCGTCGTCGCACGGGGCGCCGGTCGGCCGCATGTGGCTGGACGATTTGGCTCTTTACGAAACCAAGATGCCTCCTGTGACACCGGTCTCGGAAGGCGTGGGCTTCAACGACGAACCCACGGTGGCCGCCGGCCCGGACGGCTCCGTTTACGTGGCTTGGGTCAGCTTCCGCAACGGGGCCGACTCCCTGCAGCTCGCTCGGTTCCGACCGGACGGGCAGCGTGCCGAGCGGCTCGGGGCGTGGTCTGTCGCCGCGGGGAAAGGCACGTACGTGCTTGGGCCGACGCTCGTTTCGACGAGCGAGGGCGCGATGCTGCTGTTCGCGTCCGAAGTCGATAAGAACTGGGACATCTACGCGGTCTCATGTCGGCCGGATGGGCCAGGCCGTCCCATGCGAATCACACGCTCGCCGGCGGTGGACGTCAAACCCGTTGCTGCGTGGCATCGCGGCACGCTGTGGGTGGCCTGGGAATCGAACCGCAACGGCTGCCGGCAGGGTTTCACCACGGCTCTGCAAGACGGGAAGCCGTCCGATCCGTTGCCACTCAGCCCGGACGATTGCAACAGCTATGATCCGTCGGTCGCGGTCACCGCGAGCGGAAACGTCTGCGTCGCGTGGTACAGCTTCTGCCAGAACAACGTGGATGTGTACTTACGGTGTCGGACGGCGGCCGGCCAGTGGAGCACAACGCGGCGGCTGACAAAGGCTCCGGCCATCGATCGCCATCCCGTGCTGTTTGCGCGCGGCGACGAGCTCTGGCTGGTTTACGAACATGCGGAGACGGAAGCGTATTACGTGGGACGGACAAGCCGGCGTCACCTGCTCGTGGCTCAAGTGGCGGACGGCCGGTTGTTGACGCCGGCCGTTGAGGGCCCTTCGCCCTTCGCCGGTCGCTGCGAGGCCGCATCGCCTTTGTTTGACGCCGATGGCCGGCTGTGGCTGGCTTTTTTGCGGCCACGACTGCCGCGGGCTGGCTGGGACACGGTCGTCACTTGCTATGCCAACGGCCGGTGGACCAAACCGGCGCCGGTCAGTCAGAACAAGGGCATGGATCGCCGGCCGGGGTTGGCTCGTGTAGGCGACGCCCTGGTGGTTGCCTTCCAGGCCGACATTATTCCGAATTCCTGGAGCGACCTGGACCGGACCAAGGACGCGTGGAGCGACATCTTCTTGGCCGTGCTCGAACCGGAGGATGCCGCCGACGTTCGGCCCATCCGATTGCAGCCTCTGACCGAACCGTCTGAACCGTTCGAGCCGGCCGAACTGCGCATCGCTCGCGGCGAGGATACGCCGACGCCGACGATTCAGTACAAAGGCCAGACGCTGAAGCTGCTCTTCGGCAGTTTGCACGAGCATAGCGAAGTCTCGGTCTGCAACCGCGTCGGGGACGAGTCAATCGACGAGAACTACCAGAGCATGCGCGATTTGACCCGTCACGACTTCGCCTGTCTGACCGACCACGGCTACAACATGAATCCGTACTTGTGGAACTACACGGCGAAGATGGCTCGTATCAACGAGGATCCTGGTCGGTTCATCACGTTTTTGGCAGAGGAATGGACATCGACGTTCGAGGAATACAGCGAACAGCATCCCTACGGTTTCTACGGTCACAGGAATCTGGTTTTCGCCGACCCGTATTTCCCGCGTTGGTGGAACGCTCGCAACCGGCAGACGCCCGCCGAGGTGTGGGAAGACCTGCGCAAGCTGAATGCAAACTTCATCCACATTCCGCACCAGTTGGCCGACACGGGCAACGTCCCGACGGACTGGAACTTCCACGATGAGGTGGCTCAGCCGGTGGCCGAGATCTTTAAAACACGCGGCTCATACGAGTATTTGGGAGCCCCTCGGCAGGCCAAACGCACCGTTCCGAAACGGGGTTACTTCTTGCAGGACGCTTGGGCCCGCGGCATTGTGATTGGCGTCATCGCGGCGCCGGACCACGGCGGCGGTTACGGCAAGGCCTGCGTGTTCGCGCCGGAAGCGACGCGGGAAGCCATCCTGGACGCCATCCGGCAGCGGCATTGCTATGGGACCACCGCGGCCAAGATTTTTCTGGACGTCCGCGTCAACGGGCATTTGATGGGCGAGAAGGTCGCCGAACCGGCCGGCAACAAAGTTGATGTCGAAATCGTCGTCCGCTGTCCGGCCGAGATCGAACGGGTCGAGGTCTGCCGCAACAACCGGTTCATCTATACGCAGCAGCCGGAAAGCCGCGAGGCCAAATTGCACATGGTCGACACCGACCCGCTCCCCGGCCGCAGCTATTACTACGTCCGGGTCATCCAAAAAGACGGCGAGATCGCCTGGAGCAGCCCGGTGTGGTTCGGAGCGAAATAGAGTCCGTGCGGGCCCAGATCAGGAACAGCATGAGTTTCTGCTGCTGACGGTTTCGCGGCGAGACTTTGTGAACGCAAAGCGCCGGCCCCGGATAACTGTCCGCAAAAAGCCGGTGAATCCGGCGACGGCAGGCTAATGCGCTGCATTCGCTCTTTTGGGGGACGCGGCCGCTCGAGCCTCCAGTTTCTGCTTCTATTGAATTCTATTGAAGCGACAGCAACGTGCGGTTTGCAAGTTGGCCCCAACCGGGCGCCGAGCCCAGCGTATAGGATGTGAAGGCCTGTTGTTTCCTCGTCGCTGCAGCCCCCGCGGAACCGCGTTTACGGCTGTTGCGGCCCGTCCGACTCGTCGGTCGGTGTCTCTACGTCACGCTGGAGGATCGGCCGTCGGTTGCAACCGACGAGGATTAGTCCGATTCCGAGCAAAGCGACGAGCGTGCCGACGACCATCAAAGTCAGCTCCCCGCTCGGATTGGGAATGAAAATAGCTATCGGTCCCTCGTCCTCCCCGAAGGGCACCCTGGTAAGTCTTGTTCGAAAGGCTATGAGCGCAATCCCTGAAAGCAGCAGCAATATGCCGGTCCCAATCATGGCATTTCACTCCTCCAGGTGAGTAGTGCGTTGACTAGCCAAGCGTGCCAACACCATTGCACCGTGGCAAGCCCAATCGCCAAGAAGTCGACGCCGACCACTGGGCAGCGGGCCAGATCGCATTTCACGCTCGCTGGCTTAAAGCCGGCGGCCAAACTCAGCGAGCCGCTGAGAGAGTCTCGGAGATACCTTTCATCACGGCTAACATCATGTAGCGGCTCAGCCGAAGAAAAACATTGAGAGGCCCAATTCCTCCAACTGAGCAACTTGTCGTCCGCCAGATGTGACTCATTGATCATCGTGACATTCCCCAGCGACGATAACGTGACAGTCCGGGAGCATCTGGCGCAATTCTATGATCTCGCGACGCGACAGATTCGTGTCCACGAACCTGAGGCTAACCCAATGCTTCGATGTCAGCCGATTGAGAACGGATAATCGTTGGAGACCACTCTTCTGCAATTCCACATCGCGGAACACAACTACTATCTCGCTGCCGCTGAAAGGAATTGGAGGCGTGATCGACCCAATCCGTCCTCCCAGTTCGCGAACGACAGAGTAAGCTCGGCGCTTGTTTGTTCGGTCTTGTATCTCACGTACGCCGAGCCAGATGGCGAAAAGGACGGCGGGAACCCAAATACCCAAAACCCATTTGCGGCGCTGCGGCATTGCGAGGGACTCCCGAGGTGCGATCAATTATAGTTCCCAGGCGACATGCGGTTCGGCCAACGAACGACCGCAGCGGACAGCGACTGCATGCGGATGCGCTTGGAGCGACGAAGTAAACGGTTAGTCGCGTGCCACGATCCTCCAAATCTCCGCAGCGACTGTGCCTTATGGGCCAATAAAGGAACTGCGCTGGCCGCCACGTCCACGGGAACAATTGTGCCGAGTGATCTGGTGGGGTTCAAGACCTTTTTGCAGGGCGGGCGCCCTCCGCCGGACCTCGGTCAACCCACGCAGCCAAAGAACACTGCTTCGAGACGCCAGCGGACGGGATTGCCTCTCCAACACGGTAGCCTTTCTCCGGGTTTCCATCGAGAAAAGGCGCCCGCATCGGAAATCGCTTCGTCATCGTCGTCTGACGGCGCGCCGAATGCATGAACCGGAAAAACTTTCTGCAGCCACTGTCGGTGGTCGTGTCAATTCCGATCCTCGCCCGTGAGGCGTTTTTCGATGGCGTCAGCGCGGCGGGCGACTTCCCAAACGCTCTTGCGGATTTCTTCCGGATCAACAGTCGCGCGGGGGTACGTGTCGATCACGACGAAGCTGGCCACGCCATCCACATTGCGGATCGCGATCGCTCCGTGTCGCATCTCCGCGTTCAGCCGCAGAGCCCGTTCGTAGAAATCGGACTGGGCCGGACAACAGTTGCTATAGATCATCACCAGACGGTCGCGCAAGGCGTCGTGGCTGGGCTCGATGAAAACCTTCTGCCGGCGACCGTCCGGCAGTTTAACGACGAGGCGAAACTGCGTGCCTCGGTGCGTCCACTCGATGCCGGGTGCGTCCTTCAGGGCCTGAGTGACCAGCGAGTGCAAATCGCGGAGATCGCCCAACACGGCCCGAAGCAATTCGGCGGCCTCGATGCCGTCGCGCGGTCGGTTCGTCGGGCTTTTGGCGGCCAGTTGGTCCAAGCACTCGGCCATCTCCAGCGTGACTTCCGGGCGAACCGTCCGGACTCCCGGCAGCGGCTCGTTCATGACAGAATGCTGCAGGTCGGTGAGGGACGCTGCTCGGTACGGGCTGCGGCCGGTCAACAGGACGAAGTAACAGATGCCCAGGGCGTAGACATCGGAGGTGGGAGAAGCCGGATCACCACGCCAAAGCTCCGGCGCCATGTAATTCGGCGTCCCGCAGAGCGACTCGCCCAGCCGAGCCGCTTTCCCGGCCGCCACGCGTTTGGCCAGCCCGAAATCGGCAATCTTGGGCTGCCCCGAACAATCCAGCAGGATATTGTCCAATTTCAGATCGCGATGGATGATGCCGGCTCGATGGGCGGCCGCCAGACCTTCGGCTGCGTGCAGGACCAGGGCCGTCGCCCGGACGGGTTCCACCGGCCCATGTCGATGGATGTACTGCTGCAGCGAGCCTCCGGGCACAAACTCCATCTCCAGGTAGTGATAATCGTCGGCTTGACCGATGGCGTGCGTCGTGACCACGTTGGGATGATTCAGCGCGGCCGCCGCTCGTCCCTCCAATTGAAACCGGCGCAGGTAATCCGGGTCGTGGGAAACCCGCTCCGGTGCCAGAACTTTCAGAGCCGAGTACCGTTCCAGCGCCGTGTGCAGCGCCAGATACACTCGGCCCATCCCGCCCTGTCCCAACAACGACTCGCAGTGATAGACGCCGAGTTCTTGCCCCAAAAGCGGGTCCGTCGCCGCGTGGCCGGACTTCAGATGCACGCGTGGCAACGGCCGCCCCGCTCGGGGATCGCGAATCAGCAATGTTTGAGCCAGCGGATCAGACGGTCCGCCTTCCAACGGCGCCCCGCACTGAGGACAGACAGGGTCGGCCGCAACATAGGCAAATCGCTCGTTGCAACCGGGGCAATAGCCGCTCGTCGGCTCGGTGCCTTCTGTTCCAGGCGTCTTTTTCGGAATGTCTGATCGGTTCGGATCCATCAGGAACATTCAGTTGCGGATCGAAGGAATCCAATGGGTCAAGACGTTCGGGCTCGGCGTCGCAATCGACGGACGCGCAGACGGACCTGATAAGCCCGCACTTATTCCCCAGCGGTGGCTCAAAACCCGGACGCCGGGCCCGCCAGCAGGCTGGCACAAATTGTCGTTTGACGCAAAACGCCTTTGCGCCGTCGTGTCAGCAACGGGCGCAATTCTCTTCCGACCTGCAGTCATCCGGAGACACTAGTCAAGGGCTTCGCCGTTGATATCCCCGCAGGCACGTAGCATGGAGCTATCTTGGGGGCATCTCCCCTCACGACCATTCCCCCCTCATCCGCCCTCCGGGCACCTTCTCCCCCCGAAACGGGGGGAGAAGGGACGAAATTCATTCG
>JAADHY010000224.1 GCA_013151585.1 Planctomycetota bacterium | reverse complement strand
CGCCGCCGATCTGAATCTGCGCGACCAAAGTGACGTTGGCCGCTTTCAGCATCGCGTCGGATGCTTCGATCTGAGCGGTCAGGCCACGCGTCTCGATCAATCCAATTGCTTCTCCACTCATCGGTTGTTGTCCTAATTCCAAAGGCTTTTTGTCCTGCGCTGTGCTTACTTTGCGTTCGCCGGTGCTGGGATGAGATGGCTCAGCCAACCCCCATCCGCTGCGGCGCACGTTCGGCCTACGAACCGATTGCCGTCGCGGAGACGACTACTTTTGAGCCTTCGCCGCCGGCAAAATGCCAGCCAGCTCTTCGTGCGGACGCGGGATCACCTGCACGCTCACCACTTCGCCCACTTTCGACGCTGCGCTGGCCCCGGCGTCGACCGCCGCCTTCACCGCCGCAACGTCACCGACGACAAAGGCCGTCACCAGACCGCTGCCGACCTTCTCCCAGCCAATCATCTGGACGTTGGCCGCCTTCAGCATCGCGTCGGCCGCTTCGATCAGCCCGACCAGACCGCGGGTTTCGATCATTCCCAATGCTTCCATCGTTTTCGCCATGGATCAGATCCCCCTAAGTGTTCAAGGAAACCGGGTCGCGGGGCCCGCTGCCCCGCTCTGGCCCGTTCCATTCCCAAAACGACAATGTCAAACGGTCATTGCCCCGAAGAGCAACGGCATTTCTCCGGACGATACAACTCCACTTTGGTGGCTTGATCCAAGTTGATGGCGTTGCCTTCGTCCGTATCCAGGTGAACCTCCAATTTGATCTTTTCGCCGCCACGCACGACGATGTCTTCCAGCACCGTCGTGCAGCCGGGCGACTCCACTCGCAAGTGCATGACGTCGCCATTTTCGACGCCGTAGTATTCCAGGTCCGCTGGCCCCATGTGGACATGTCGCATTGCCCGAATGACGCCCCTCTGCAACTCGACGACGCCCTTCGGGCCGACCAGCACGCAGCCGGGGGTGTCGCGATGGTCGCCGCTGATTCGCACAGGCGCATCGATCCCCAACGAAATCGCGTCCGTGAAGGCCAGTTCCACTTGGGAATCGCCCCGGCACGGCCCCAGCACGCGCACGCTGGGCAGCATGCGGCGACGGGGCCCGACGACGGCCACAGTCTGCTCGGCGGCAAAGTATCCCTCCTGGTAAAGCCAGCGGAAGACGGTCAACTCCGCTCCTTTGCCGAACAAGATCTCCAGGTGCTCCTGCGAAAGATGCACGTGCCGCGCCGAGATGTTCACAACCAAAGGGTTGGGCTTTGGTCGAACCGTCGCCCCGTTTCGCCCCAAGTGCTTCAGCAAGACATCGCGAACGACCCGTTCGACATCCGCCCGTGAATATTGAGTTGCCAAGGCCGTCATCGTTTCCTTCACTCGTTTCTGGAAGTCTCGGACTGGCTCTCCGTCCCGTTTTCCCTGCTGCCGGACCGCTGTCTGCAAGGGATTCTCTCCTGCAACTCCCTGTCCGCTCGAACGGCAGTCTGATCAAACAAGGGTCAATTTCACTCCGGCCTCGCGAACCCGCTGCTGCCAGGTGTCGCTGATGCCCGAGTCGACGACCATCTGGTCGACCGCCTCCAACGGACACAGATGCACCAACGCCGAGTGGCCAAACTTGCTGCTGTCCGCCACCACGACGACCTCTTCGGCGGCGTGCATCATCCTCCGCTCGGTTTCGACGAGCAGCGAATTGCTGTTAAAGAGCCCTCGCTCGGTGATGCCGCCCACGCTCATGATCAGCCGACGCACGTGGATGCTCTCCAGCATCGCTTCGGCGTGCGGCCCCAGGGCGACGCCCGTCTTCGGGTACAAGTAGCCGCCGATCACGATCAATTCGATCTGCGGCTGGTTGACCAGCAAGTTTACGACAGGCAACGAGTTCGTGACGACTTGAAGCGATTTTCCCACAAGTTGCCGAGCCACCTCCAACGTTGTTGTCCCCCCATCCAGCAGAATCGCCTCACCCGGTTCGACCATTTCGGCCACCTGCTTGGCGATCCGCTGTTTCTGGGGTAAAGCCCGCGTCCGCCGCTCTTCGAACGCCGTCAACGACTCCCCGACGTAGGCTGCGCCACCCCGAGTGCGCCGAATCTGTCGAATTCCTTCAAGATATTCCAAATCCCGTCGTACGGTGGACTCGCTGACTCCGGTCTCTTCTACGAGCTCCTGGAGCGACGCAAATCCCTTGCTTTCAACTAGTTGGAGTATCCGTTCCCTTCGCTGATCCAGAAGCATTGGCAGAGACCTTTCGAGAACAGGGCCGATGGCTCCCGTCAATTCTGACACTGCGTCTGTCCAAATTCAAGCAAAAGCTGCCATTTGCTGTGCAAAATATGTCACAATCTGTCGCTTTCCGCGCGGTTGCGTCCTCACGAAAGCGACCGCGGACGAAGTGATACTTGAAACGAATGCGGTGTCAGGCTGACGTGACGCCACGCGAGGCACGACCCTTGCCCGAAGGCCTCGCACCATGACCGCTGCGCGGAGGTTGACGTCTCCAGTTCGGCTCCCTGGTAGAACCCGCGGAATCCCAGGAATCCCAAGGTGGACGGTCGGCCCGCGCGCAGTTTCGCGGGGCAGGTTTTCCCGAGCGGAGGCCTGAAAACGAGGCGATGCGATCCGGACACGCGCGTTGGGCAGATGGGAACTGTTTGTTGCGCGATCTGACCAGAAAACGAGAGCTCGACGATGAAGGTTCAGCGAACAGGCGCCGTCAAGTCGGCGGTGTTGCCGGAAGTCGCGCGCTGGCGCAACGAAGAGAGGCTTTTCGTTGGACGGGGTTTTGTCACGGCGGTCAGTTCGCGCGGCAGTATTTGCAGTAGGCGGCCTCGACGTCTTGTTGCGATAGTCTCGCTCAGGCGGCCAAGACCGAAATCGTTTGCTCGGTTCGATCCAATGTTTTGCCTTGTCGCGGTCTTTCGCCCCGAGGTGGCCTTGAAAGGGCCTTCGACAAGCCCCTTCCTACAAAGCAGTAGAACACTTTCTGTAATAGTCATTTCTCCCCCAGACCACCCAAACTCCGGTTGTTTCCTCCAGGCAAAACGGCTCCGCCTTTCAAGCTGGAAACGTTTACGTCGATGGTAAGACCCCGAGCTATCAGTCCGCAGAAACTCGGGCGGTTGGGGATTCCCTGGAATTCTGGGGTGTCGGTGGGACGGCTTTTCGGAGTTCGGCAGAATTTGCCGGCTGGGGGAGACGGCTGAGTCTGGTAGTGGCGAAAGTTGGGAGGATTTGTCGGTCCAAGTCACCTTTCGCGACCATTCAGCACTTAGGTCATTGCAGTCAAACATGCTAAAGTCCTTGCCCCACTTGCGTCGAAACTATAAGTCAGACGGCTGGCAACGGAACGATTCAGGAGGTACGTCTTAGCGATCGCAAGAATCCCGAGTGAAATTGTGTTCGTTCCGGCCGCACCTAAAGGGGGGAAGGCTCCAACGGATCCGAGTCAGTAGGAAGCAACCGGAGGCTTTGGCGATTGACTTCCGGTCCCCGCACTTCCACCCCGAGACAGGGAGGACGTTGTGGAGGTTGTAGGAAAGGAGTTTTTTTCAGCCTTCCTGACGTGGTTTTTGCCGACAGAACGTGACGTGAGTTGCCTTCGCAGACGGGCGAAGGCGATGGATTGGAAAAAACCCTGAGTTTAGCGCCGACCCAAATCACGGTGGTTCTCTAGTTGACGGATCCGAGAGGCTAGGAGAGCCAGCCATCGTAAAGGGGGGTGCAGATTCTGGAGGGGTTTTGACTTGGCCCTCTGAATTTGCATAACTTTGTGATTGGAGCCCGCAATGAGAACGGTCTTCACTACTGGACAGGTAGCAAAGATCTGTAAGGTTGCACCCCGCACTGTCAGCAAGTGGTTTGATTCAGGTCGTCTGCGTGGTTATCGCATCCCTGGTTCGCAGGACCGACGAATCCCGCGCGAGCACTTGATTCGGTTCCTGAAAGAACACGGGATGCCGCTCGGCGAACTGGAAGACGAAGCCATGGGAAAAGTCCTCCTTGTGGGGACCGACACCCAGATTCAATCCGGTTTGAACGAGTTGATGTCCAGCGAAGACTACAAAATCGAGATGGCTCAAAGCGGCTTTGAGGCCGGCATTCAGGCCGAGTCGCTTCATCCCGATTGCGTGGTCATCGACTTCGCGATGGGGCGCAACGAAGCCCTCATGATCGCGCAGAACCTGAGGAAAAACCCGGAGTACAGCGAAACCGTTTTGATCGGTTTGCTGAGCGACGAAGACAATGCGAGTGGGTTCGACCGGACGATCTTTAACGAAACGTTTCGGAAACCATTCGATACCGCACTGCTTGCCGAACGGATTCGCACTCTCGTCGGACGCAAAAAGCAACTCGTGTGACCCTTTCCGGGACAACGTGTTTGCCGGACCCGTCCCGCTCGTGTTAGAATTACCTTTCTGGCGAGTCGAGGACGCGTCCCGTTCCACGAAGCAGTGGTAAACTCCTTCACCAACGGGCAGACTCGGCCGAACGTGTTTTTGGCCGAGTTTTCCTTTTGCGCACAGTGCCATGATCCTGTCGGCAATCCGGTCGCAACGTCGGATATGGGGACCAGCCGTTGTCGCCCTGCTGGCTTGGGGCGCTGCTTCCGCCACACTCGATCCTACTGGGGAATTCCCCGATGCGCCTGAAGGCCCGGGATTGACCGTCGACGAGACATTCAACATTCAGCAGGGCGCGTATCTGGTCCAGGCCGTGCGCATCTATGGGCTGGGGCTGCTGCATCCCGCAAGCGTGCGAGAAGTCTTCGGATCGCCTCCGTTCTTACCGGATCACCCACCGCTGGGCCGATTGTGGATCGGCCTTTGGCACGAGGGGCTCCGAACGCTTTTCGGCCCGGACCGTTTCCCGTCGCGCTTTAGTCCTACCTGCGCCCGAACAGCATCGGCGGCTGCCTTTGCATTGTTGGTCTTTCTCGTCGGAGTGTTCGCGGGACGATGGTACGGGCCGCTCGCCGGCACCGTTGCCGCTCTCGCCTTGGTCCTGATGCCGCGCCTTTTCGGTCATGCCCACCTGGCCGCGCTGGAGACGTTCGTCGGCCTGACCTACACAGCCGCAACTTTGGCCGTCGCTCACTGGTGGACGCCTCGGCCACCTCAAGCGCCCGAAGCTCAACCGCAGGCTCATGCCGACAAGGATACTTCTTCGCCCGCGCCGCTCGGCGATCCACCGTCTTGGCGCGTGGCGTCCATGGCGGGGTTGATTCTGGGAATAGCTCTCCTCAGCAAGATCCAAGCGATTCTGCTGATTCCTCCGATATGCGTCTGGACGCTTTGGCATTGGCGGCGGCGCGCGATCGTGCCGCTGGCGGTCTGGGGAGCGGTTGGCTTTGTGGTTTTCTTCATCGGCTGGCCGTGGTTGTGGCTCGATCCGGTGCACCACTTGACCGAGTACCTGGGCCGTACCACGCAGCGGGCCACGCTGTCCGTGTGGTACATGGGGCAGAAGTTCGCCGACCGGGAAGTCCCTTGGCACTACCCGTGGGTTCTGTTTCTGGTCACGGTCCCGATCGGGCTGCAAGCGCTAGGGACGCTCGGCGTCGTCGCTCGAACCGCGGCATGGCGTCACCCACGAGAGCAGCTCTTGTTGACCTGCATGGCCTTCCCACTGCTGCTGTTCAGCATGCCCCGAATCGCCGTCTACGATGGCGCGCGATTGTTTTTGGTCAGTTTTCCCTTGTGGGCCGTGTTCATTGGCAAAGGATGCGAGCAGGCTAGGCAATGGCTTCGCCAGCGTGTCAATGCTCGCTCGGCCGGAATCGTGCTGACTGTCGTGCTGGCATGTCAGGGTTGGGGCCTGCTGCGCATGCATCCGTGCTACCTGAGCTACTACAACGCGGCCGTGGGTGGACTCGGAGGAGCGTCGCGGCTGGGATTCGAACTTACGTATTGGGGCGACTCGATCACGCGTGGGTTCCTCCGAGAGGTGGTCCGGCATGTCCCGCCGGGAACGACCATCGCAGTCGCGCCGACATTGCACGAGTTTCAATGGGGAGACCTGCGAGACGAGTCTCCCCTTCTGAAGGGCCGCGATATTCGGTTCGCGCCGTATGGAACATCCCAGGCCGATCGCGCCGTTTACCTCCTGGTCTTTTTTCGCAAGGCGGACCTCCCTCGGGAGCTCCGCCATCCGCCTGCCGGAGGCGAGCGGTTGGCCGAAGTTCGCCGTTGCGGCGTGCTACTGGCAACGCTCTACGCGTCTCCGAAGACGCCGTGAAACAACAGTGGCCACGAAATTCGAGCTGCGACGCTGCTCCCGAGAAGTCCAACCAAAAACGACAAACCTGCCCTTTCGACCGGGGCGATCATAGCTCTTGCCACTGGCCAGCGATCGGGACGGGGTAATGGCCGTCGGCATCAGCTTGAACGGGAGCGGGACTGTCAAACGTCAGCTCGTCCACATACGGACAAAAGGCGAACTGCGAGCTCATCACTTCGTCCCACGTTACCACTCGTTGATAGTGAACGGCGGCTCGACCGAGTATGGAGGCCAGGTTAGCGTAGACCACTCGCTCCGTTTCGTTGTGCGGCTCGTCCTTGCGAATCTTCTTCAGCAGTACGTTCCATTCCGCCTGCCAAGGACTGCACGGCTCTTTGTCCGCTTTCCAATCAATGTTGTCTTTGGTCATGCGCTGGTCTTTGTAAGTGTGCACGGTCGCTGCGTGAATATTGCCGGAGAATTGGCCGGCTTTCCTGGTGCCGTGCACGAACGTAGCGAAATCGTTGTAGCAACGATTCATATCGCGGCCGTAGACCATGGCTTTGCTTCCGTCGGCAAAGGTGTACTCGATCGAGTAAGTATCAAGGTTCTGGCCGCAACTGTGGTTGTTGACCGCACGGCCGCCCATTCCGTGAGCGGCGACCGGCCAGCCGTCCTTCAGCCAGCAGCACTCGTCGATCTGATGGATCATCAGTTCGATGAACCGACCGGCTCCGCCCCAGAAAAAGTACACGCGATGCCGAATCTGCCACTCCACTTCATTCCGGTCTTCCGGGCGTTTTGGGAGCTGTCCGCCTCGCCCCATCCGGTAAGCGCGGATCAGCAACAAGTCGCCCAGCTCGCCGTTGCGGACTTTCTCGATGAACGCCTGCCGGGCCACCGAGTGACGGCACATCAGACCGCCGGCGATCTTGAGGTTTTTCTTCTTGGCCTCTTGGTTGACACGGAGCATCCTGTGCGAGCCTGCCGGGTCAGAGGCGAAAGGCTTTTCCATGAAGATGTTCACGCCCTTGCGGACTGCGTATTCATAGTGCGTCGGCCGACAATAGGCGTAGGCCGTCAGAAGCGCCACATCGCCTGGCCGAAGGCAATCAATGGCTTTCTTGTACGCGTCAAATCCGACGAACTGCCGCTCGGGCGGGGCGTCGATCCGATCGCCGAATTTCTGCCGCAGAGCCCGGTAGGACCGGTTCAACCGATCTTCGAACACGTCGGCCATGGCGTAAAGCTTGACCGGACCGCTGTCCGGAACGGACAGAGCATTGGCCACCGCCCCGCTGCCGCGTCCGCCGCAGCCGATCAACGCCAGCCGGATCGTGTTGTCCTCGCCCGCGTAGGCACCACGTGCCAAAGTCCCTGCGAACGCAGCTCCCGCCAACGCGCCACCTCCTTGTTTCAGAAACTCGCGGCGTGACGTGGTCTCGCCGTTTCGCTCGTGGATTCTTGATTCGCTGCTTGGCCGCTCGTGTCGATGCTGTCTCATGTCGGTCTCCTTTCGGTTCTCATTGCCCTCTCATACGCCTGCTTCAGGAATCGGCGGGGATCAATTGTTTGATCATAACGCTGCACGTGAGCGAGGCAAACACCAGCGGACCTTCCGGCTTGCGGGTCGCCGATGCTTCCCGCGTTGAGGCACGCGACGATCTTGGTCCGTGCGGTCTGCGGTGCTGCGTGGCAGCGTCCCAATTTCGTCGAAAAAGCGGGTGAAAGCCAAAATTTGTGGAGAACACTGGAGCCGACCGAGCGTCGTACATTACAGTAGCGATTGGGGATGCGCATCCCCACTGACCGGCAAAGCTTCGCTGCTTCGCTCGGCTTTTGTAGCCTCTGCTGTTTGACGGCCGAGGTCGCCGGATAAGCCGGACGGACGGTTCCTGAGCGTCCTGGCAGCCGTGTCGGGCGGACGCTCGTGCGTGTCGTAGCAAAGGGCGAGCATTCCGAGGCCTTGCGCCGAGGCTCGCAGTGACAATAGAAGGATCGTGGCCATGCGGTTCCAGCGGCTCTCTTCGCTGACGGCGTTGCTGACAGCGCTCTGCATCCAACTCTTGTGTTCGACGGCGCTTGCGGCTGACGCGGCTAAGTCGCCCCCACAAAAGAAACCCGCGGACTCTGGCAAGGCCCCGATCGACGCCCCATCCGGCCGCACGGTGTACGTGCCTTACAAGGACCTGAAAGCCGTCTTCGAGAAGCCGGGAGCCGGCGTGTTCTTGCCCTACGCCGAATACCTCCGGCTGTGGCGCAAAGCCACGCGAGCAGAGGGAGAAAAGCCTCCCCTCTCGGCCGTGATCCGTTCGGCTCAATACACAGCCCGCGTTGAAGGGGACTTCGCGCGAGTCACCGGCGACTGGACGGTCGACGTACTGCAGGATCCGTGGGCTGAGCTTCCGATTCAGTTCGGCGAAGCAGCGGTCGGCAAGGTGGAATGCAAGTCGGGCGAGATGGTCTTCTACGCGACCGGCTCTGGCCGCTATGCGATGCTTTTCTCCGGGGGCACCGGTCCGCGCATGGTGCACGTGGAACTATCCTGTCGTGTGGCCTCCACGCCAAACGGCCGGCGGTTTGAGCTGACAGTGCCGCCAGCAGCCACGGCGACGCTGGAGCTGATCGTTCCGCAAGGGAAGCAGCGGATCGAGCTATCGCCAGCGGGGGTGCCGCTGGAAAGCGAGGTTGGAGAAAAACAATCGCGGTTGAAGGTTCGCCTGGGAGCGACTCCGCGCATTGTCGCCACTTGGCATCCGGTCGAGGGAGCGGCTCCGAAACGGGAACTGCTGGCGAGAGCGTCCAACCGGCTCCAAGTGGGAATCGAAGGCGATTTGATTCACTGGCATGCAGTTCTCGCCTATCAAGTCTTGCGGGGGCAGCTCGCACAAGCGCGCTTCGCCGTGCCGGCTACGGCTCGGGTCCTCGATGTCTCATCGCCAACAGCCAAGATCAAGAACTGGAACGTCGAAAAGGCTGAAAACGGCAACAGGCGCGTCGTTCAGGTCGACTTTTTCGAGCCGGTCAAGGACAGCGTTACCGTCCAGGTGGATGCCGAACAGCCTTTGCCCGAGGGGCCGGTGCGGATTGCCGGGCTGGACGATGGCCAAGCATTCGGCATTCACGCATTGGGCGTGGTTCACGAAGACGGGCACGTGGTGGTCATCCCAAGCCGCGAGCTCACCCTGACGATCGAAAAGCAGCAGGGATTGATCCGGATCGAAGAAAAAGACGTGTCCGGTGTGATGCGCCGCCCTGGTATGTTGGCGTTTCGCTATTTCAGTTCACGCGTCAATCTGAGCGTGTTGCCCGCGCCCATTCAGCCTCGGGTGACCGTCGTGCATCGCGGGCGTTATGTGTTCGGGCAGAACGATCTGCGGGTGACGGCCGAGCTGGAGTATACGATCGAAAAGGCGGGCGTTTTCGAAGTCCGATTGAAAGTGCCGAACGACCTGGTGGTGGATGGGGTGAGTGGGCCGGCTGTCAAATCGCACGCCATCGATGAGGCCGCGAAGCGTCTGACCGTTTCTTTCCGCGAAAAGCAGATCGGAAAAACGACGGTCGTTGTGGTGGCCCATCGGCCGGTTCCCACACAGACGTCGGGTCAAGAGCTGCTGTTGCCGTTGCTGGAACCGTTGGACGTGACGAGGGAAACGGGTCGAATCACGCTCTACGCGCCCGAAGCCATCGACGTGTTCACTGATCCGGAGAAGCTGCGGGGAGCGGAGCCGGCGCCGCCGGAAGGAGCTATTCCGATGGCGCGGCTACGCGTAGCCGCCAGTTGGACTTTCGCCCGACGCCCCGTTGAGATTCCGGTCCGGACGCGTCGGAAACCGACTCGGCTGACGGCTTTCGTCGGCACGGTGGTCGACGTCCGGCAAGAGCTGACCCGCGTGACCACTCAAGTCCGTTATGACGTGCAGTATGCGCCGGTGGACACGTTTCGGTTGGCTGTGCCAGAGGCGATTGCCGATCGAGTGGAGATCCAATCGACCGCGAAAGCCGGTGCCGCAGCGATCCGGCAAAAAACCCGAGCGGAAAAGGCCGAAGACGGCTGGGTGACGTGGACAGTTCAATTGCAGCGGCCGGTGGTCGGGCGGCAGCAGTTCGAGGTGTCCTACGACTTGGTTTCCCAAGACGGGGAAAAACCAGCCGCAGAATTCGTCATCCGGCCTGTTCGTCCGTTTGGGTTGGAACCGGGGCCGGGGCGTCCGGAGGCCATTCCGCTGGTCCATGTGACGGGCGAAATCGTGGTCCGCAAGGAGGCAACGCTGTCGGTATCGGCACGTCCAGCGACGGAAGCGTTGGAACCGATCGATTTGCGTGAGTTGACCGGGCTGGCGCAGCAAGGGGCTCTGGCTTACCGCTATTTCTTGCAGCCCGTCACCTTGAAGTTGACCCGGGCCAAGCTGGAAACGCAGAAAGTGGTCCAGACGGTTGTGTCTCGGGCGTTGATCGAAATCGTTGTCAGCGGAGATCAGCAAGCGCTTTATCGATGTCGCTATCGCCTGCGAAGCAGCGAACGGCAACGACTGGCCATCGATCTGCCCGGGGGTCTGGAACTGCTGGGGGTCTTGGTGGACGGAAAACGGGCGGACATGGAACGGCCTCAGGATGACGCGGGAGGAGAACCTCCAGAAGGCGTCGCGGGCGGGGCACCGCCTGATGCGGAAGCGGCATCGGGTGAAATCGAAAGACCGCCGGAGGCCGGGTGGGAGCGATACCTGATCAATGTGGCGCGGGCGAAGTCGTCGGATGAGCCCTTCACGCTGACGCTTCAGTTTCGCACGGCTTTGTCAGAGGCGTTCGAAGCCGGCCGAGGACAGTTGGAACTTCCGCTGCCGCGCCTCGGCGGACAAACGGCGTCGGCCGTGGTGCAGCAAACCCGCTTGGCCCTTTGGGTCCCTCCGCGCGTCGCGCTGGTGGGCAGCCCGGAGGAGTTCACCCTGGAGCAACCCCCTTTCGTCCTGGCCGCATTGGGGATCGCTTGGCGGGAACCGTCGGTCGACCTGGAGCGTTGGATCGAGGCCCCCCCTCTGACAATGGTTGACTTCCCCACCTTTGGCCGGGCCTATCGGTATCGGAGCCTGAGCAGTCCCGATCGCTTTTCGACCGGATGGTGGAACGTGCGGTTCCATACAGGGGTTTGGACGCTCGCTTTGGTTTTCGTAGCGTGGGTTCTCCGGAAGACCAGTTGGGAAAACAAGCTGGCGCTGCTGTTGCTGGCCGCCGTCGCGCTGCTGATGTACGGACTGACCGATCTCCAAGCGGCGGCTCAGTGGCTGACTGTCGCTCGGTTCGGATTGGTGGCGATGCTGGGACTCTGGTTGATTCACGGCGTGCTGGGGGCTCGGCGTACGGCCGAGCCGCAGACAAAACCGCCTCAGCCGGATTCGGCGGCTGAGCCTCAACCGCCAGTCGAGCCCGAAGCTTCTGCCGAGTCTCAGCCGCCGGCCGAGCCGTCACCGGGTGCGGAGGAGCCTCAGAGGCCGTCGGCGGAAGAACCACCCTCGAGCGAACCAGAAAGCGGCCCCCAGCAAAAGGACACCTTGTCCGGCGATGAGCCGCAGCCAAATCTCGATGCATCCGAAGGAGAGACGGCTGGCGAAGACGACTCTCAGAACCAGCCGGAGAAAGAGTGAATCATGAACCGAGCGGACTGTGTAAGCCGAGCGAGTCGAGCGGATCACGTCGCGCCATCGCGAGCGGTCGGCTCGTGGCTGCTGTCGCTTGCCGTCGCGGCGGCCGGGCTGGTCGCGTTCGGTCCCGGCATCACGAGGGATCTGACGGCCGCTCCACCCGCGGGCACCGGCAAGGGCGCTCAACGGCCTGCTCCGATCGATGGGCTGTCCGACCGAAGGGAAAGGTCGCCAAAAAGCCGGTCGGCAAAACCGCTTGCGCCCGAATACCGCGAGCTCTATGTCCCGACCGACGAGCTTAGCACGGTGTTCCCGTCGGGAGCCAAAACGATTCTGTTGCCGCGAGAAGAGTTCACAAAACTGTTTGCGGCGGCTCGGGCCAACCAACGCAAACCCGCCGATCGGGAAGCCGATCGTTATCGCACAGGCGGAGTACGAGGCGCATGCAGAAGGCGGGCATCTGCGGATCCGGGGCAAGTTGCACTTGCGACAAAAGATCGACGGGTGGGCGTCACTTCCGCTCCCGCTGCGCGGCATCGCCGTGGAAAAAGCGACACTGAACGGCCAACCCGCTCGGTTGGGGTGGCTTGCCGTGGACGAGCCGGCCCGCGCTGCGAAACTCGGGCAGGACGCCCGCGAGGCGGTGCTGCAATTGCTCCACGATCGAGCCGGAACCGCTGTCCTGGAGCTGGAGCTGTCGGCGGAGCTGATCCGAGCCGGCAGCGACCGAACGGCACTTTTTTCGTTGCCGCCGTGTCCGTCGACCCGAATGCGCCTGCTCGTTCCGGCCGGCCAGCGAGTGGTGCTTGCAGGAGGTGCACCAGCCCGGCCAGCTCCAGACGACCGCCCCGCCACGTACGAACTGGATTTGGGCGGGTTGGACCGAGTCAGTTTGCTGTTCAGACCAATTCGCCAGCAGCAGCGGGCCGAGACGTTGTTGTTCGCTCGAACCCGCTACGACCTGGATGTCGCTCCGGGCGAGGTTCGTTGGCAGGCCGAAACGACTTTGCAGGTGTTCGGCAAGCCGCTTGAGAACTTGACGGCAGAGCTGCCGGCGGGTGTCGAAATTGTGTCGGTCGAATCGCCGGGCTTGGCCTCGTGGCGTCGAGAGACAGCCGCCGGTGAGCAGTGCGTCCAGTTGTCGTTTCGTCAATCGCTGGCGGACGCCCACAAAGTGGTCTTCCGCGGTTTGCTCGGCGTGACGGACGAACAACCCTGGCACGTTCCCGCGCTTCGGCTGCCGGCTGCCAGCGGGCATGTGGGACGAATCGTGATCCGATCCGCCAAAGGACTGCGGCTCCATCTGCGCGAAGCCGGCCGCGTTCGGCAGCTCGCGCCGCCCCAGTCGACGCCTCGGCGAAGACGGCTCCGGTCCTCGTCCGAAACGATCGAAGCCGCACGCGTCCAAACCTTTCACGCCTGGAGCGACGATTTCCGGCTGACCTTTGTGACAACGACGAAGCCTCGCGAGATTCATGCCGCGGTTTCGACAATTTTGGACGTGACGGCGAAGACGTCCGGCTTGAGTCTGCTGACTGACTCAAGCGAGCTTCCAAAGCCTGTTCGCTCCGCTGTTCGATCTCGATGTCGAGCTGCCGGCCGATTGGACGGTCGCACAGGTGCTCGTCGACGGCCGACCGGTTGAATGGACGGCGCTGACCGAGGCTGCCGGCCAACATCGGTTGCGGGTGGCATTTCATCCGGCGATTCCGCCCGGCCGGGAGACGCAATTGCGACTGGAAGCGCACTTGGTCCCTGAAAATTGGCCGCCGCAAGACGATCCCATCACGATCACGTTGCCTGAAGTGCGGTTGCCGCAAGCGAGCGTGGTGGAAGGCTCTTATCTGGTCAAAGCCGATTCGGAGCTGGACGTGGTGCCGGAGCAGATCGCCGGTCTGGACCCGGCCGAGGTTCCCATCGAAGGCGGTCGGCTGGGATTCGTTTATCAAGATACCCGATTTCGTGGCAAACTCGCGGTCCGCCGGCAACCGACACGACTTTCTGCAACCACGGTCTGCCTGGCTCGATTGGAACGCGACCACCTGTTCGCCCACCTGGAAGCCAACTTGCAAGTCCGCGGAGGAGGCGTTGCCGGACTGCGCGTGCTGCTGCCTGAGGCGGTCGGCCGCGATCTGCGCTTCGAGTTGGTGGGGACAACCGTCCGACTGATTGAGCAACAAGCCGGCCAGGCGCGTGACGGCCGACGTCCTTGGTTTCTCAGATTCGACCGCCGTCTGACCGGCACGGCCACCTTGACGGTCGAAGTCGTCGTGCCGCGAACGCCCGGGGAGGGGCAACCGGTCGCAGCGGTCAAACCTTCTACTAACGGCCCCGAGAAACCTCGACCTGAAACCAAGAGGACGGCGCCAGATCAAACCGCCGAGGACGGCGGCGATGGAAATTCCCGCAGTTCGGTAATCGTGCCCGACCTGCTTTTGCCGGATGCCGAATGGCAAAGTGGGTACGTCGCGATCGAGGCGGGTGACGAACAAGAGTTGACGATCGATGCGCAAGATGCCGCTGGTCGGCGACTGGACACGGTCGATTGGGTGGACTTCCCTCGCGCACGCTATCAGCCGGTGGAACGAGTTGTGGCGGCCTATCGCCACGCCACCGGCGGCTATCACGTGATCCTCCGCGAGAAGCGGTACGAGCGGTCGTCCCTTCCAATCGCTGTTTGCCACGAATTGCAAATCCTCAGTGTTCTGGCCCCGACCGGACGTATTCAAAACGAAGCCCAATTCCGATTTTCTGCGGCCGGAGTGCAAAGCCTGGCCGTGCGCCTGCCGCGGTCCGCATCGCTTTGGGCCACTCGGATCGACGGCCAGCCGGTCATCGTGCAGGTGGGCAAAGAGGGTCGGTATCTGGTGCCATTACCCACAGCCGCTGCGCCGGGTTCGCAGCATGTGTTGGCCGTTTTGTATCGCACGCAGACCGATCCGCTGACATTCGCCGGTCGGTTCGATCAGGCGCCGCCTTCGATCGAAGCGATCAGCGGCGATGGCCAAGTCGCGGGCATCGAGGTCTTGCAAACCCAGTGGACGCTGCGATATCCGCCATCGACATTGCTTGTGAAAAGCGAAGGGCCGCTGCGGCCGACGAAGCCACTTGATCAACCCGACTGGGGGCAACGGTGGCAACTGCGATTCACCCTGGCGTCTCGTCAGCAAATGGCTGCCAATCTGGTGGGGTTGGCCGGGGTTTCGTTGGTGCTGCTGGTCATCTTGCTTGTTCGGCGTGGCTTCGGCGGATGCCGGATGAGCTTAGGCGCGTTGCTTGCCATGTTCGCTGGGGTACTTGTGCTCGTTCTGTTGCTGTTGCCTGCAACAGAGCGGGCCCGGGAGGCGGCTCGGCGCACGGCCGTGAGGCTAGCCGATAGGGCGCGCGTTGGCGCGACCGCTGCCGAGGCGCCCTCAGCGGGCCCGATGGCAGCCGAACTGGTCGTCGAAGACGAGCGGATGCTGCACGAGTCGGCGGAACAGCTCG
>JAADHY010000777.1 GCA_013151585.1 Planctomycetota bacterium | reverse complement strand
CCGCCGCAGCCACCGATCGGACGGAGCGGCCATGATCTGCTCGTGCCGTCCTACCGTCCAGACCGAGCAGCGCTGTGACGCCCCCATCCCAAGAACGATGGCCCCATAACTCAGGTTGCTCGCCGCACCTCGCGCCTGATAGGCCTTCAGCTCCACGTCAAACTCGCCGGCGAGCGGGTAGCGGAAATAGAGCATCTGATCGGTCCCATCGAGGCACCCCAATAAGCCGCGATAGCCGACCCAAAGGGCCCGGTCCTCTTTGGCGTGGTTGCAGGGAGTCCACCATGCTAGCCGTGCGGCCCGATGCAGCGTCGACCACGACCCGCTGCGGCGCACAGCCGAGGCGCTCATCCAATCCGCTCGCATTCGCCTCGCAATCTTGGAGTAGGCGGAGGAGACGGGCAGGCGGCTGAGTTGGGATGCCAAGCGGTCTGCCGCCGCGTGCAGCGCGGGATCGTGCAAAGCCGCCCGAAAGATCAAGTAATGCGGCCAAACGGCAAGCTCGCCGCTCGATGCCGTCCGCGCGGACCGCTTTTGTCGTTGTTCGAACTGTTGGATTTGCTTGCCCACCGCGGTGGCCCAGCGGCGGACCGTCTCTCGCACCTCCTCGCCTCGGCCGCGATAAACGGCAATCAATATCGGAAGCGTCTGAGCGTCCTTGACGTTTTGTTCGGCCAGCGTCTTGACCTCGGCGGCCAATTCGTCCAGCCGCCCCAGTTCGTCGGCCGTTCGGATCAGCAGGTAGGCCGTAGTGGCAACGCCGGGCGTGGGGCCAAACCGCGTGTCCAGATCGCCCACGCACGGTCCGGCCGCCAGACCGGCTTGCTGCGCGAAAGCGGCCGGCGGACGAGCCACCGGAACGAAGCCGCCCAGCAGGCGGATCGAACGCCGTCCCTTTTGCGGCAACGTCCAAGAACGCAACAACGCGTACCGTTGCTCCGCCGGCCAGGCTGCCAACTGCCGCAGCAACGACGCCACTACCCAGGATGGAACTTGGGCCGGACGCGAAGTTCGCACGCGAACGTCCACGCAGCCGCCAAGCGTTTCAAGGGCATCGGCCAACTTCCCGGCTCGAAGTAGCTCCGCCGCAACCTGGATCAATTGACCCTGACGCCGGCGCAGCGCGTACGACGGAGGATACGACGCATTGTCTCGTTGACCGAGATCCAGGTATCGCTGCAAGTGGCTCTTGGCCTGCTTTGTACCTCCGCGTCGGAACCGTTCGCGAGCGGCGATCATCAACAACCCGCCAGCGACGTTGGTACGGGACGACCGATCGCGAGTTAGGATGTCGATGGATTGTTCGAGCAGTGCCAGAGCCTTCTCGGCAGTAGTGCGGTTCCGCAGAGCCGGCAGCGCGATCTCGCAGGCAGCTTCGGCCGCAACGCGCACCGGAGACTGTTGCAGCAGTCTCTGGAGCTCGGCCAATCGAACCGCGACCTGTTCAGCATCCCGTTCCGCCCAGGCCAGCTCGGCCAGCAGAAGTGTCGCCGAGAAGCGTGCCGGCGGTTGTTCGGCTCGCTTCTGCAAGCGACGGCGCAGGTCGTTGAGCTGCCCGGCCCGCCGAGCCCAATCGATGAGTATCCAGCCCGCGCTGCGCGGCGCCACGAAGTATCGATCTGCACGAACCAAGGTGCTGAGGGCCTCGCGCTGCCGGTAAAGGAAGACTTCAGCCGGACGGCTCGATGGCAAAACCACGTCCCGCAAGGTTTGGTAAACGGCCTCGGCGGGCCACTCGCTCTTGAGCCACACTGCGTGCAGTTTCGACAGCGCGGCGTAGACCTGATCGCGGACTTGCGACGGTTCGGCCCCGGACGAACTGGCAACGGGCAATGCTCGGGACGTGTCGACAGCAATCGACGTCTCGACTAGAGGAGAACCGCCGTGCAAAGCTTCCCCCACCGCGCGCAGGCAGAGGGAGCGCATGTCGTTCTCAGCCGCCATCAGTGCCAGCTCTAAGGTCTGCCCGCAGCGGCGCAGCGTCAGAGGACGCAGGCTGCGCCGCATCGAGCCGCTGGCCTTTTGACGTGGGCCGGCTGTCGCATCACGACCGACCAAATCGTGCAACAACTGCCGCCAATCCGCTTCCGCCGCGGCGCGGTCGCCAGCGTCGAGTGCTTGTTGGCCGCGCTCCCGCAAAATGACCAGAACCCAGCCGGTGTTGGATTGTCGCCGTGCGGCTTCCAGCGCCCGTTCGGCCAGACGCTGGCCGATCGAACGCGTCGACTCTTCGCGGAGCGCTGCGCGGGCCACCAACCAAAGCGGCAGTTGCTGAGCTGCCTGCTGACGCTGCCGGTTGCTGATCGGTTCGCTCGGCCGCCGCACCTCCAGCGGATGCGATTCCACCAGCGTCAGCAGCCGGTCCAACGCTTCGCGGTGCCGGTCGGCCTTCCGCCGGGCCATGCTCACCAAAGCCTCAGCGACGGCCACCGAGAAATCGTCGGGCTGCTTTTTGCGCCATGCCGCCAGGCGGGATTGCAGTTGCTCGAGCGTTTGTCGGCCGGCTTCGCTCTGGCTGGCCAGATTCACCGCCCGCTCGAATAAGCTCTCGACTCGGGCCGAACGAACCTGTTGCGATCGGACGAGCATCACGAAATCAACGGCCGGTGTAACCGGTGTCTGCTCGTCTTTTTCGCCCGGCTCCGGGACCCAGCGTCGAAGTCCTTCCCGCAGAACGTCGGCCGTCAACGCGTTTGCCGCTCGCTTCCGACCGTCTTGCAACTGCCGAGGGAGATAGCTGCCGCCGTACCGACGTGCCTCGTCGGATTGCTCCCAAATCTCCGTCGCCTGGTGGTAAAGCCGGAAGGCGTCCACCGCGAAGCCAAGCGTCAACAGCTCTGCGGCGACGGCTCGCATGTTGTCCACTCGCCGGTACTGATCGTATCCGGGCGGGTTGCCGAATGAAGTGTCGCGCTGCCGGCGCAACATATCGAGCATCAACCGCCGAGCTTTTTCTCGCTCCCCCTTTTGCGCATAGGCTTTGACCAGCAGCCGCACGGGACTGAAAGTGAACTCCCTTGAGGTTCCGGACTCACCGGCCATCGCCGCTTCGAAGCAGCGGATGGTCACGTCCTGCATCGACTCGATGCTTTGCAGTTCTTGTCCGATCAGCCAGCACGTTGCAGACGGCATCGGCTCTTCCTTGTCACCGAGCAGCCGTTCGATGCGTTTTCGAGCCGATCCAATTTGGCCTTGCTTGGCTTCCAGCACGGCCAACAGCGCCTCGCCGCCTTTCCAATCTGGTTGTTTCTTGAGAAGCGCTCGCACCTCTTCCGTGAATTCGGCCAGTTGGCCCTGGGACTGAGCGGCTTGCACGGCGTGGGTGACGAGCCCACTGATTCGTCCGCTGCCGTAGTACGACATGATTCGGTCCATGCCGATCCATGGCGAGGAGAGCGGCCCTTCCGGCTTGGGCAGCAACGCCCGGCGCGCAAGCTCGTACATCTCGGGCAGTTGCCAGATTTGGTCGCTGTAGAGGCCGCTGAGCAACGCGCCAATTTCATGCGGAAACGCCTTCCACGCGCGTTTCAGTAGTCGCAAGCCGACCTCTTGGGTTTCTTTCTGGCGGATCAATTCCCCGACCACATACGAGAGAACATAGGGTCGCCCTAAACGCTTCAAATCGGCCTCTTGCAAGAACTCCAGCAGGTCGTCCATCCGGTTCGCTTGCCGGAAGAGTCTGGTCATGCGGTAGTAATCACGGGCGAACAGAGCCGGGTTGTGGCGGAATGCGGCGAGGTAGCTATCGATCGCTTCGTTGAGGCGTCCCGCGTTGCGCAAACGGCCGGCGATGCGGTACTGTAGCTCGGCGTCCTCAGGCCGCAGCGCGGCGGTTTTCTTCAGCATCTCGATGGCCCGATCCTTCTGGCCGGCCGCTTCGTAATACTCGGCCAGGCGTTCGTGCAGGAGGACCGATCGCGGCGACCGCTCGATCTGCTGTTCCGCCCGACGAATCAACTCTTTCAGTTGGCCAGATTGAGCCAGCACGGTCAGCGCCAGACGGCGGGCGGTGTCGACATCGGACTGGCTGTACCAGTAGGAGTGGCTCAACTGGGGGCGAGCCCGGCGCAGAATCTCATGAGCGATCTGCACAGCGACTTCCGATTGCCCCTGGCCCATGTACTGCTGCAGCAGGTTGACCAGGACCGATGTCTGATTGCCGGCACGGCGATGGGCCCGGCGCCGCACGGCCTCGGCCAGCTCGTGCATGCCCAACTGCTCCATCAGTTTGCCCAGTTGCACCTGAGTTTGAACGGGTAGGCGCAAGCCGAACAGGCGCTCGGCCGCTTTCCTCGCCCGCTCGACGTTCCCGCTACGCACCGCAAGCCGTAGCGCGAGAATCTCACGCCGCTGCACCGATTGGCGATCCAGCGGTTCACCCCGATCGACCAAACTCAAGGCCTGCTCGACCTCGCCCATTTGCTCGTACAGCTCGGCCAACTGCAGTTGCAAATCCAGATTGTGGGGAAGCGCCTGAACCGCGCGTTTGAAGGCTTCGACCGCCGGGGCTTTTCGGTCGTCCCACCAGCAAACGGCCGCCCGCGCCAGCAGGGGCGTCAGACGGTCTTCGCCTTGGGCCGTTTCCGCCCGCTGCTTCAGGTGCTCTAGCAGCTCATCCACTTTGTCTTTTTCCTTGCAGAACTCGTAGGCATTGCGGAGCACGATGATTTCGTTCGTAGCCAAATACGTGTTCGGCAGCGGAAAACGGACGGTGACATAGCGTGGGTTCTTGGAAAGAATCGTAACACCGACCGCGGTGCGCCCCACGCCGGCCGCACGACTCAAGCCGGGTACCTTTCGACGCAATGCCGGCCCCAATTCGAGCGCCCGATCGAGCAGTTTCAGCAGGTCATCGGTTCTCTTGTCCTTTGCGCATTTCTCCATCAACTGACTCAGGATGGTCGGGTACGGTGGGATCGACGACGTTGTCCACCGCTCGGCGCGTTTCATGTGATCCAATAGCTCCAAAGCGGTCGCGACGTCGTTCCGCGAAATAGTGCAATACAAAGCCACGGCGATCCAGTCGGAAGAGCGCCTTGCCGCTTCGACGATCTCGCGATAGTGGGCGTCCGCTTTCTCTTTTTTCCCCGCGCTCTCCAACTCGATCAGGACCACTTGGGCTGGTTGCCAAATCGCGGGAAAGGTCGTCCCCGTGAAGTGGCGAGTCACCAACTCATAACAGCGGAGCATATGCTCGATTTCCTCATCGGAAAGCGGCTTGAGCCGCTTGGCCGACCCAGGACTCGCCCCTGTCTGCGACGAGTATCTTCGTAATGGCAGCGAGTTCAGATACGCCCAGGCCGTCTCCGGTGTCAGGTCGGTTTTGGAGAGCAGAAGCGCGGCCTCGTACTGGTGTTGCTCTTTCACGCCAGCGGCCTGTAATACGGCTTGCAGGTAGTACCAGTCCCGTCGCTGGCGGGTCGTGGACTGCGGGGCCTTCGCCTGGCGCCGCACGCGTTCGACGAACCCCTTTTCCTCGCCCTTTTTCTGCGCACACCCGAAAAGTCCCGCCAAGGCCGCCACGCGGGCCTGTCCGAAGTCCCTGGGGATCGGAAGGTGCTGCGACCGGCGAGCAAAGTAGTACGGGGTTCTCTGCAGACCCAAGTACCGCGCCAATTCCCAGACGATTACCGTACGGTTCGCGATCTGCACAGACGATTGCGACCAGGGGCGGAGCGACGTGCCCTGCGAAAGGGAAGCCCGCTGGCTCTTGGCCACCTGCTTACTGCGTTCGCTCGGCTCGTCTTCGGACACGTCCAGATCGAGGAGGGCTCGAAAACAGCGAGCCGCTTCGTCGTAGTGCTGGAGCCGCCAGCACGCCATCCCTTGACGATAAAGGGCCTCCCAGTCCTTCGGATGCTCGCGCAGCCACCGGGCCAGCAGATCGCGCGCGGCCGCGGTTTGACCATGGTGAAGCAGGTCGTCGACGGTTTGATAAAGGCTGCCCGGTGTCCGCTCTTCGGCAGCCAGTCGCAGCCAAACTGTCTGTGCTTCATCCACCTGGCCCGAGGCTGCAAGCAGGCTGGCCATGCGGCGTTCGCCCTCTTTACTGGGAGCCAACTCGTTGATCCGGCGCTGATACCGGATCGCCGCCTCCAGGTCTTCCTCTCGTTCGGCCAATGCGCTGAGCTGCCGCAGCAGCTCGACGTCGCGCGTATCTTCGCGGAGTAGTGATTCGAGGGTCTCGCGGGCGCTGCCGAGGTCGCTCGCCTCCTGATAAGCCGCCGCCACACAGAACGTCGTCATCCGTGTCTCGCCACGCTCTCGCCCCAGCGACACCAAACGACGAACCAATCGATCGAATTGGTTCTGACGCAAGTGCAATTGAGTCAATCGCGAGATCAGTCGCAGCTTTCCGTCCAACGATTTGGTCCGATCGAAGGCACGCCAATACAGTTCGATCGCTTCGCTGGTGCGGAACTGGCCGGCCAGTGCGTCGGCCAGTCTCAGAAGAACCTCCGGATCGGACGGATTCGCTCGCACACAGCGGCGCAGGACATCCAACCCTTCGTCGGCCCGGCCCAATCGAAAACAAAGATCGGCGTAGAACTGCGAGTGCTCCGGGCTGCCAGGCGCGGCTTCCAGCAACTCACGACCGGCTTGTAATGCGGCCTCGACCCGGCCCAATCGCATCTCCAGCGACGCCACTTGCTGCAGGTAATCAGTGCGGAATCGCCGATCGATCCGAGCGAGCTGGCGATAGGTCTCGACGGCGTCGCTCAACTGTCCGGTCTTTTCGAACAGATCGGCGGCCACCGCCAACGTTTCGACCGACGGCGTGCCTTGCTTCAACGCCGATCGGATGGCGGCCACCGCTTCCTCTCGCTGGCCGGCCGCCTGCAGGTAAAGCGCCAACTGACGCCACGATTCCGCTGGCGACTTCGCCGCGGATTGAAGTTCCTTCCGAAGCGCCGCAATGCGAGACTTCAACTGACCGCTGGCTTGGTAGCAGCGAATGGTTTCTTGCAGCACGCGCTGCCGTTCCTCCGGTGTCGCAGCCAGCGTCCGGGCCCGCCCGAGTTCCTCGATGGCCCGATCGTACTGTTTGCTCTGACGCAGCATCTCCGCGAACCGAAGCCGATCCTCCAGCTCCGGTTCCAACTCGCACGCCTCGGCCATCGCTTGCAAGGCTTCTTTCTGGTACCCGAAGCCGCTGAGCACTTCGGCCAGCCGGGCCAGGCTGCGCGTCGTCCGGTTCTTTCCTTGCGCCATCCCCTGCCAAGCAGCCAAGGCATCCTGTTGACGTCCGAGCGAGTGATAGTATTCCCCCAAGTACTCGCGATACTGCGGAGCGTCTGGAGCCAGCTCGATCGCTTTGCGATACAATTCGATTGCTCGATCCGTCATCTCCGCCGCGCGGAACAGGTCGGCCGCTTTCGCGACGATGACCGCATCGTCCGGCCGAGCCTGCACCAACCGATTCCAAACCACTGCAGCCGCCTGCCTGCGCTGCTCTTCGCTTCGGGATGTGTCCAGAAGAATCAACTGGCCCCACTGTTCGAGGATGTCGGGATCGTTCGGTGCGATCTTGGCCAGCGCTTCGTATTCTTTGACGGCCTCGGAAATGCGTCCGGCATGAACGAGCTGTTCGATCAATTCCCGACGCAGACGAACATCCGATGGAGCCCGCTCGATGGCCCGGGCGAACCACGCTCGCGCTTCTGGCAAGCGGTCCTGCACCGCCAAGACACGCCCCAGGCGCGACATGGCGTCCACATCGTCCGGATGGTCCCGGAGCCACTTTTCGTAGTAGTCCGCCAGACCGGCCCAATCGTCACTTCGCAGAAAAACGCTCTCGATCCGTTGCCGGACGTCCCGGAAGAGCCAACTGCCCGGCCGCAACTCCTCCAGCAGTTTTTCAAAGTCCGCCGTCGCCTCGTCTGTCCGCCCCAATTGCACTTTCAGCTCGGCCGCTCGAATCCGGTGTTGCACGCGCCGGTAACGGTCCTTGGTTTTTTGGGCCAAAAGCTCAAACCGCTTCAACGCCTCTTCGCGATCGCCTTCCTCCATCAACACGGTCGCGATCTGCTCCTGCACGCGCAGGTCGTCCGGAAACAGCTTTTCCAGCCGGTCCCACACCTGCAACGCTTCTTTCGTGTGATGTGCCCGCTGATGGATGCGACCTAGCATCTCGAAGATGTCCAGCAGATCGGCCCGCTCCGGCTTCCGCTGGATCGCTCGCTCCAGAGCCTCCACCGCCTGTTCCGGCTGCCCGACCAGCAACAACGACTGACCCAGGTAGTACGAAGCCAAGGCGTTCTTCGGCAGCAGCTTCTCCGCCTTACGAAAGGCCTGGACGGCGGCTCCGTCTCGTCCCCGCTGCGATTCGATCAGCCCGAGCATCATCCAGGCTTGACCATCGTTCGGGGCCTTTTTCGTTCGGTCTCGATAAGCCTGCACGAACGCTTCCAGCGTGCCGTGCTCGACGTGGTAGCCGTAGACGCGGTCCAATGCGACGCCTTTGCGCGGCTTCTTCTCCAGAATCGCCAGGAACCGCTGCATCACGCGGCGCTGAGCGGCGTTTTCCGCCGCACCGAAGCTGCTTTCTCCGGCCGGTGCCGCCAGATGGATAACAGGGCCACTCCACACAGATAACAGCCCAGCGACGGTCAGTGATACCACCATCGATCGCATCACACGCACCTCCCGAGACAGCGGAGACGGAACTCCACACGAGGGCCCGAATCGCCGACATGTTGCCGGCTCGAGAACCAATGCCGAAAGGATTCGCGAAATGGTGTGTCAGCCCCCGGCGACAACGCACGCTAACTATTCTGCCACGACAGGGACAAATGATCCAGCACAGCCTGCGGATTTTCCTGTGCAGTCCGGACAAACCGTGCAAAAGCAGCAAGCGACGGTCGCCCAACTGGCGCCAGATCTGGAAGATGGCCTGTCAAGAACCTGGCTGGGTTTCGACAGTTGCATTGGTTTTCGCAAGAGTATCTGTTGCCCTCTCCTCTTTCGGATTCTGGCCGATTTGAAGCCTCAAGAGCCAAGGAACGCAACAGTTTCCCAGTGCTTCGTCAACTCCGAAAGTGGGATGGCCAAACAGTGTGGAGCAGGCATTTGGTTCGCAACGCGCGGTCGAGACGGCCGCACCACGACGAACGCAACCCCACTTTCTGCTGTGACAGATCCCCAGCGCAGGTTAAGCTCATTCCGCGAGCGCAGGAAGACCACGGCCTCTTGCCAAAACGATCGACTCGGCGCAAGATTTTAAGCACACGGCTCGTCCTGGGGGCGCGGTGAGCACACGCCTTCGAGTTCGGTGTTTTGCATCGCATTGGATCGAAAGCGGCAGAGGACTGCCTCACTCCCAAAAGGCGTGCACGTTGTTTGCGTGTTAGACTCAATGAAGCCCTGTCTGCTGGTCTCTCAGCCACGGACTGATATGAGGAGACGTGAGCGTGGGCAGATGGTGCGCCAGTCGTTCGAAGCAGATGGGTTGCAAGCTGGCTTGGAGTCTGCTCCTAGGGGCGTGCATGGCCACCGCGTGGGTCGCAATCGGAGACGTTCGTCCGGCGTGCCCCGAAGACGCTGGCGAGACGGCGAAAGCGAACCCTCGTCCGCGGCCCACGTTCGCACCAGCTTCGGCCGAACGGCGACGGTTGCGCGAAGTCGTGCGGGAAGCGTTCCTGGCGGCGCGCGATGGCTGGAGCACGGACGAAGTTCTCTTGAACGACCAGCTCAACCGTCGATTCTTGGACGAGTGCCGACGACGAATGCCGGACGCCGATCCAACACATTGCAACTGGGCGCTGCTGAATCTGCGGAAAAGCGGGGCGCTGCGAGGCATTCGCGCCAGCAAGCGCCGTCACGACCGCCATGACGACTACTTGCACGCCGCCGAGATCGCCGCTCGGTTCTTGCAGGACAAATATGGCCCGTCCCCAAAAATCCGCAACATTGGTATTGACTCTAGCGGTGAATTTCTGGATAAGCCGTCGCCATGAGCGACGGAGCGTACTC
>JAADHY010000354.1 GCA_013151585.1 Planctomycetota bacterium | reverse complement strand
GAAGCGTTATCTCGCCTCCGCCGTCTTCGTGTGCTCGATCTGCGAGGAACCGCCATGACGGTCTGGGGCGTTGAAGTGTTGCGGGATAGCTTGCCGCAATGCACGGTGCTCTACTGACTCTTGACGGCCCGCTGGCAGAGGTCTGCGATGCGATGTCTCACGAATCCCCAGGCTGCCCACGGCTCGGCTGCCCTTCAATGAGACGGCAGTTCGCCTCCGTTGTGCTGGCCCGCCAGAAACGCCGTCACGTCTCGCCGGCGAATCATGCCGATCAGGCGGTTCCGGTCTTCCCGGTCCACAACAGGGATGCTGTCGTTGCGGCCGTGTCGGAATAGGGCCAATGCTTTCGTGATCGGATCGTCGGGGTAAAGAACATCTTCAATCGGCCGAGCCAGATCAGCCGCGTTGACCAGGCTGGTGACTTCGCGATCGAACAGCACGCGGCTAATGTCCGAGTAGCGGATGATACCGACCAAACGCGATTCATTGTCGACCACAGGGTAGGTGTTGTCGTGGCTGTGAGCGATCAGGCGAACGACGTCGGCGAAAGATGCAGATTCTCGCAGCGTTCCTGTCGTGCGACGAACGAAGTCTTTGACGAACAAGTTCTCGGGCCGTCGTTTTTCACGCACGTCGTAGCCGAGGTTCGATAACACGCGGACAACCAGCGCGTAGAGTTCTTCCCAGGCCGAGCTGCTGGAATGATGAACGGCGTGCGCCAAGGGCACCTCGCCCGCTTGCAAGACCGAATACCGAATCAGCAACGGACCGACAATCTCGAAAAAGACGACTGTCCCCAGAATGATCGTTTGGATGCGGTGTCCAAGTTCAGGGTTGCGCTGGACAGTCACCGACGCCAAGGCAATGGCCGCTCCCGCCTGAGCGACCAGGCAAGAGCCGAGCCAACGCTGGACTTCCGGCCGCTCTCCTGACACCCGGGCGGTCAGCCGAATGCCGAAATATTTTCCCGTCGATCGAAAGACGATGTAGGCCGCTCCCACCCAACCGGCCTCGACAAAGGCCGGCAGTTTCAGTTCCGCCCCGTGCAGCACGAAAAAGATCACGCAAAGGAAACCGGTGAGCCGGTCCAGCACGGCAACGATCTTGCCCGCCTGGTCCGACGTGTTCGCAACGGTCAGCCCCATCATCAGGAAACTCAGCATGTAAGGCGTATGGGATACCTCGTTGAGTCCCAACAGCGATGAGACGACCGCCAGCAGCAGCACCAGCCACCGCGCCTCCGCGACCAGCGCGCAGCAGTAACTCACAATCAGACCGGCTCCGATGCCCAGCAGCGCGGCGCCTAGCAGATCGCGGCCCAGCAAGATCAACTCGATATAGAGCGGGACGTAAGTGGTTTTGGAGAACGCGTAGAGAGCGAGCAAGGTCAACTCGAAGATGACGATCGCGGACAAGTTGTTGACGATGACCAGCGCTTCGGTCGATTCCGTCACTGGGCCTTCCGATTCCGCTTCTTTCAGGACCAAGATCGTGGTGGCGGGAGCGGTCGCGAGAGCCAGCGTTCCTAGGAGCAAAGCCACTTCCCACGACACACCACATAGAAACAGTCCCAGGGAGACGCACACAAACGTCAAGCCCATCTCACCAACCGCGAGACGGATTAACCGACGAGCGATGCGCCGAATTTGTGAAATCGGAAATTGACATCCCAGGTCCAGCAACACCAGCCCCATCGCGAGTTGCGTCAGGGGGTGCAAGGTTTCCATGTGATGTTCGGCCAGCAGGTCCAGCACGCTGGGCCCCAGCACGATGCCGACAAGCAGATACGCCGTCACTTTGGGCAGCCGGACGAAATCGGCCAGCAGGCCGGCCAACAGAGCCGACGCCAGCAATAACCCGAGCGTGGCCAGAATGTGTCCTTCCCCACCGAGCACAGACATTCTCCTTTGATTCCGCCGAGCGATTCCCGAGAGGACGCAAGCCGTGGCCCCGTGGGGCGATTTTCCTGTTTGGCAGAGCTGGACAGATGGGCGATCTTGGTTCCGTCTTGCTCGCCTCGCTTCTTCTCGGAGCCGAAGTGTCGTGAAATGATCCCAAAGCTGCAAGCCCGGAATAGCCCATCATCGTATGATAGCAGCCTTTCGGTTTGAAGGTCGTGGTCCGCTCAAAGCAAAAACCGCAGTCGGCCACTTTTTTCCCGGCGAAAACTCGGGTAAACTCTTCGCGCAGAGCTTACGTCCGCAGCAATAACTTCATGCGAAAGAATCTGCGACACTGACCCGAAGTGCCCGCTAGGCATCGGGCGAACAAAGATCCAAAAGACAGCGGTCCTCGTCGACGCATCGGACCGGGACCACTGCCGCCGATTGTTGCAGTTTCTCGAATGAGCCATCCATGGATTTGTGTCGGTTTTTGGGGACGAGGTTGAGACCGGTTGTAGGATGAGGCACGAGAATCATGGCATACTTCCCGGACGTTTCGAAGATTGAGTACGAGGGGCCCGATAGCAAAAACCCGTTGGCGTTCAAGCATTACAACCCGGATGAAGTCGTCGACGGAAAGACCATGAAAGAGCACTTGCGCTTCAGCGTGTGCTACTGGCACACTTTCCGTGGGACCGGGGTCGACCCTTTCGGCGCGCCGACCATGATCCGTCCCTGGGACGACGGTACCGACTCCCTTGACAATGCGCTGCGACGTGTCGACGTGGCATTCGAGTTCATGGAGAAGCTGGGGGTCGAGTTCTACTGCTTCCACGACCGCGATGTCGCTCCCGAAGGCCCGACGCTGGCCGAAACCAATGCGAACCTGGACAAGGTCGTCGCCCACATGAAGCAGTGGCAGCAGCAAACGGGCATCAAACTGCTTTGGGGGACGGCCAACCTGTTCTCGCATCCTCGGTACGTGCACGGAGCGGCCACCAGCCCCAACGCAGACGTCTTTGCTTACGCCGCCGCCCAGGTCAAGAAAGCCATCGAGATCACACAAGAACTGGGCGGCCAGAACTACGTGTTCTGGGGCGGCCGCGAAGGCTACCACAACCTCTACAACACCGACATGAAGCGCGAGCTGGATCACTTGGCCCGCTTCATGCACATGGCGGTGGAATTTGCCAAGTCGATCGGCTTCACTGGCCAGTTCCTTTTCGAACCGAAGCCGAAAGAGCCGACCAAGCACCAGTACGACTTTGACGCTGCCGCCTGCATTAACTTCATCCGAACCTACGGGCTGGAAGACTACATCAAACTCAATATCGAAACGAACCATGCCACGTTGGCTGGCCACACGATGATGCACGAGCTGACTTACGCGTCGATTCAGGGCTTCCTGGGCAGCATTGATGCCAACACCGGCGACCTGCTGCTCGGATGGGACACCGACCAGTTTCCGACCGACGTTTATCTCACGACGCAGTGCATGCTCGTGATCCTCAACCAAGGCGGGTTGGCTCCTGGCGGCGTGAATTTCGATGCCAAAGTGCGGCGAGAGAGCTTCGAACCGATCGACCTGTTTTACGCCCACATCGGCGGCATGGATGCCTTCGCCCGCGGGCTGAAAATCGCGGCTCAAATCCGCAAAGATGGGGTCCTGACCGACTTCATCAAGAAACGCTACCGCAGCTTTGACGAAGGGATCGGGAAAAAGATCGAAGAAGGAACGGTCACCTTCGCGGACCTCGAAAAGTACATGCTTGAAAAGGGCAACCCCGACCCGAACGAGAGCGGCCGCCAAGAACTCCTGGAAAACATCATCAACGAGTATATTTGAACCGGCAGCTTTCGGGGGCCACTTCGTTCTGGTTCTTGCGGGTAAGAGCATCACAAGGATAGGTGCGGCCATGAGTGTGCAACCCGTGCTCATCGGCGGGCAATGGGAAGTGCCGGACACGGAGCTGACATTTCGGGCCTTCAATCCGGCGACGCGTGAGCCGCTGGCCGAAACCTATCCGGTCAGCGATTGGGCCGACATCGAGATCGCGATCGACGCGGCTTACGAAGCCTTTTGCCAAGTGCGGGGCTGGCCGGGCGACCGGTTTGCAGCGTTCTTGGAGCGGTACGCCGATCGAATCGACGCTCGGGCGGACGAGCTGGTGGCCATGGCTCATACGGAGACGGCTCTGCCGGTCCAGCCGCGGCTGAAAGATGTCGAGCTGCCACGCACCACCAACCAGCTCCGGCAGGCGGCTGCGGCCGCTCGCGAAGGCTCCTGGGCTCTGCCCACGATTGACTCGAAAACGAACATCCGGTCGATCTACGCGCCGATCGGGCCGGTCGTCGTCTTCGGTCCGAACAACTTCCCGTTCGCCTTCAACGGCATGGCCGGAGGCGACTTTGCCGCGGCGGTGGCGGCCGGCAATCCTGTGATCGCCAAAGGCCATTCGTCCCACCCGGGAACGACGCGACTGTTCGCCGAAGAGGCTTTTTTGGCCGCCCAGGATACGGACATGCCGCCTGGGTTCGTGCAGATGATCTACCGGACGACACACCAGGACGGTTGTCGCCTGGTCTCGCATCCGAAGATCGGGGCGACCGGCTACACCGGCTCTCGCACGGCGGGGTTGGTTTTGAAAGAGGCCGCGGATCGGGCGGGCAAGCCGATCTATCTGGAACTGTCCAGCATCAACCCGGTCTTCGTGTTGCCCGGAGCGCTGGAGGAGCGGATGGAGGAGATCGCCGATCAGTTCACGGCGAGTTGCTTGCTGGGCACCGGGCAGTTCTGCACGAATCCGGGGCTGGTGATCGTGCCGAAAGGGGACGCGGGACACCGGTTCGTTCAAGCGGTGAAGCGGCGATTCGAACAGGCGGCGGCCGGCGTGCTCCTGAGCGAAGGCGTGGAACGAAGCTTTGCCAAGAGCCTGAACGTACTGCTGCGAGCCGGGGCGTATGTGGTGACCGGCGGGAAACCCGCCGGAGAACGCGGCTACGGGTATCAGAACACGTTGCTCGAGGTGGACGGAGACACGTTCGTTTCAAACGCCGCTCCGCTGCAGACCGAAGTCTTTGGCAATTGCTCGCTTTTTGTCATCGCCAGCGACGGCGATCAGATGGTACGAATTGCCGAGCTGCTGGAAGGAAACCTGACCGGTTGCATCTACAGTCACACCGACGGCCGGGACGATGCGCTTTATGATCGGATTGCTCCGATCCTGCGTCAGCGAGTCGGTCGGCTGTTGAACGACAAGATGCCGACCGGCGTGGCGGTCACGCCGGCGATGAACCACGGTGGCCCGTATCCGGCGACAGGGCATCCCGGATTCACATCGGTGGGCATCCCGGCTTCTCTGCGCCGGTTCGCGATGCTCCAGTGCTACGACAACGTGAGGCCACACCGGCTGCCGCCTCTACTGCGAGATGAAAACCCTGGCGGTCGCGCCTGGCGCCTGATCGACGGGCAATGGACTCGGGCTGACGTGTCGGGCTGATACCCGCGCACCCAGCGCGTGCGAGCCTGGTTCCGGGTCGTCGCGCAACAAGCTGACAGGAACACTGTGACGCAGCCGTCTCGGCTGCCGGGAACTGCAGGTGGGACCTCTGCGTCACACGAACCAAGACGGGCATCGGCCTTTTCGGAGCAAGAGGGGACGTACCAAAACCGCGAAATCCGATATAGCTCCTGGCCGGTCTGGCAAATAAAAAGACCTTGACGGCGCAACCGGCCGCTGATGCTCACAGATCGTCGGCTCCGACAAAGCTACAGATGATCGCCCGGAGCTTGCGCCGCAGCACGGAATAGCTGAAGAACTGCTTGGCCAGTTCGAAGTTGTGGTTGACCATGCGCTCGCGGTACTCGGGGTCGTTCAGCACTCGCCGGACCCGCTCGACGACCGTCCGTGTCAGCACGCCGTTCATGGCGATCACCTCAAAACCTTTCGGCTCGATGTCGGAGATGAAGATCGAATACCGATTCACGAGCACTGGTTTCCGGAAGTAGAAGGCTTCCAGCAGCGCATTGCCGAACCCCTCGTACAGGCTCGGGTAAGTGACCAGGTCGGCGTGTGGATAGACATCTTCCAACGCGTACACTTTGTTGCCGGACTCGTCCGATTTCCGTTGTTCGGCGACGCATGTGTGAACGAATCGAAGATCGATCCCCTCTTGCTGCGCCAGTTCGAGCAGCACATGCTGATAGTCCAGCCCTTCGTCGCCCGACTCGTGCGTGACCACCAGCTTGAGCCGCGGGTCGCCGAGCCGTTTCAGGAGCCGGATCGAGTGTTCGATGCCTTTCCGGGGGACGACCCGGGTCGGCTGCAAGACGAGGATGTCGTCGGGTTGTAGCCCGATCGCCTCACGAAAGTCGGCCCCGAACGGGTCAGGTTTTTCCGGGGCCGCCTCGAAGTTCAAGACGTTTGGCACCAGCGTCGAAGAGACGCCTTTGCGATGAGCCAAATCCTGCTGGGCGAACGAATTGATCGTCACGTGATGGATCGACGGCAACGCGGGGGGAAAAGCCATCTGCAAAAAGTCGCCTACCGCGTTGACCGCAAACCGATCCCGCTCCCAATAAAAATCGTGGTGATGGGCGATCGTCGGGAGGCCGGTTTCCGCGATGAAATGGGTCAGGGCTACCCCGAGCGGGATGTGCATCGGCATGCACAGCGCATTCTCAACGACCAAAATGTCGATCTCGAACCGCTTGACGAACTCGTACAGCGTCCGCTTGAGATACTCGGCCAACGCGGTAATCTTCCGGGTCACGTCGCGGGACCGCCGCATCGTTCCGAACACGCGGTTGGTGATCTCTTCGTTGTCCGGATGAAGGAAGTAAGCCTCCGGCACCTCCATCGAGATCGCGGGATCCCGGTCCAGCTTGCCGGCATACCAGAAGCTGACATGGCGATGGTCCCAAAGAATCTCGGCCCACTTGGCACTTTCCAACGAGACGCCGTCGGTCCCCGCGAACCGCGTCGAAACGAAGCCTATGTGTCTCGGTTCCATGATGTCCTGTTACTACCGTTCCTTCTGCCCAGGTAACCGACCCGTCTGGTCAAGCCGATTCGCCACCCGATGTCTCGTGGCCAGAACTCCGGCCCTTTGTCGCTGTGTCTCGAGTCCCCATTTCGCCAGCGGTCGGCGGAAGACATTCGAGCAATTGACAAAGCGCGGTTAGTACCACATCCGGCCGCACGCCGTCAACAGATTTGTCGTCCTCGCGCGTGCGAAGGCTCCGCCGGTCCCCGGCGAACAGAGCTGTGCGAAAGCCGACGCGAGCGGCCGGAGCCACGTCATTTTTCATGTCATTCCCCACGTACAGGACGGCTTCGGCCGGCGTGGCGAATTGTTGCCGAAGCGTCTCACGAGCCCGTTCAAACAAATCCGTGCCCGGCTTGGCCCGCCGATGCTCAAACGAGAAAAGCGTCAACTCCGGCCGAAACCCCAATTCCGTGCGGCTCTGGCCCAGCAGCGCCGGAAATAGGTATGGCGTGAAGAACTGAGCGTTGCTGATTAGCCCGAGCAACACGCCTCCATCCCGCAGCCCCGCCAAAACGCGGCCACAGTCGGGCATCGGCCAAACGGGATTCGTTCGCATTTCGTATTGGATCGCCAAGTGACGATAATCGTATGGCTGCCCTAAACCACCAATTTTTCGCACCGACGCCAGCCGCTTCAAGACCTTTTCCCAGATTTCAACGATATCGACTTCGGGCCACTCCACGCCCCCAGCTCGCAGCCGGTCGTGCTCTTCCCCGATGGTTTCGACCAGGCAATCGACACCCTCCTGCCCTTTTCCGAGAAACTCAATGCCCGCCGCTTTCAGCGATTCGACAAAAACCTCGCCGAGTCGCTCGGGCTGCACCAGACCAATATCCCCGCTGGCGCTGATGAACAGTGTCCCATAGATGTCGAAAAGCACCGCCCGGACACCCGGCAACGGTTTCAGCGATCGCTCCACCCCGGTCGGGATCGGCTCGAGTGGCCGGGCGTGGCGGCGGATCAGTTCCACGATCGCGTGTCCCATCATTGTCGTCGTTCCGAATCGTTTCGTTGGTCTCGCGGGTGTGCTTCCGATCTCTTTGCAGAATGCCCGTCACGCCCGGATCAGCCGAAACCGGTCGAAGCCTAGGAAGCTTTGCAAAATCGACTCGCCGGCCGGTAAGGGCTCCAGCCGGTCCGCCCGAGGGCTTCGGTGGACGGCCTCGTACACGGCGTGCAGCCGGCGGCCGCTGGGGGCAATCGAATAGTCCGCTTCGATGACGCTCTGGTTGTGGGCAATGACAGCCGAAAAGTCGCAGGCGGAGACTTCCGCCAGCCGAGCAATCATTTTGTTCCGCTGTAGGACGGTGTCCCGAGCGGTCGACTCGGTCGCAACGCGCTCCAACACCCGATGTTGCAGCGGCTCATCCAGATCGGCGAAGTCGGCCCAGCCGTCCGGCATCTTCTGTTCGGCCAGACGAGCGAATTCGGCCGTTCCCGGGGCTGGCAATCCGTAAGCGGCCAGCGTCCGGCCGTAGGCCTCTGCCAACGCTTCGCGGAACTCGTCCGGTCCCGCCCAGTCGACCGGCACCATCAGGTGAGAATACAGATTGTCGAGCTTCAATCCCGCGTCGATGAAGTCAGCCGTGATTTCCGGCAGGTTCCGTCCAAACAAGGGGCGGTCAGCCAACCACGCCTCCAGGAAAACCATGCCGAAGCCTTCCGCCACGCTGGTGGTCAACACGGCATCGGCCGCCGCCAGGTTCTCTTCGAAAGTTAGTCCCTCGTCCGCCCCGGTCTCGAAAGCAAACGGCAGACGCAGTTCCCGGGCAATCTGCTTCCAGCGCGAGTAGATCGGGATTTCTTTTGGGTTGAGTGGAGCCAGCGTCATGCCGAACCGGACCGCCCCGCTCAACGCCGCCGCCCATAACAGCGCCTCCCCCAAATTCTTCCGCCGAATGCCGCGGACCGGGTACAGCGCGTACGGCTTGCTGCGCGGGACACCGCATCGCTCTTCCAAAACCACGCGGGCCGCCTCCCGATCGGGCAATTCCGAAAAAGGCGGCACGGGATTGGGGAGCCAATGCAGCCGGTTCGGCTCGACGCCCGCCTGACTCAACACGCGCCGGTCGCGGCGGTTCAGTACGGCGTAGTGAATGTGCGACGCTTGCGGATACAGAACGGCCGTCAGGTCCTGCCCCGCCAGCGAATCGGCCAAATGACGATAATTCGCCGGGCGGAAGTCCTCGGCGAAGTCATGAATCTGAAGCAGCAGCGGGTAGCCGTCCCGCGCCAGTTCAGCCAACGCGCCCGGCACCGACGCGTTCTTGCCCAACGCGTGATTGTGCACGTGGACGACAGTCGTGTCCGGAGAAAAGCGGGCCTGGTGAAGCCGCTGGCGCAATCGCTCGGCTAGTCCGGCTGGCCGCGTTTTCGGCTCCGTATCGTACGCTAACTCGGGGACCGGGTACAGCTCGACGTCCACCCGTTCCAGCGAGGCGACCTCCTGCTCGGGCCAGCCCAAGGCCTGCCCGTCGAACAGCAAGGCGATCTGAATCGGCTCGCCATCTGTCTGTTCCAAGAACCGGCTCAGCGAGTGCAGTTGGTTGGCGATGACCCGCGTCACTCCGCCGCGGTTCAGGTGATAATGGATGATCGCGATCTTCATGGTCGCTCAGAGGTTGGCTTGGATGCTGAGAGATGCCCAGCCGAAGATTTGAAAAGCCTTCGACGCCGCTGAATAGACTCGGTGGTTTCGGAGGCCGCTTGCAA
>JAADHY010000452.1 GCA_013151585.1 Planctomycetota bacterium | reverse complement strand
TCCCGACACTTCGTGGCGACCTCATTGGGGCCGGCACGGATAATCCGGGTGGTCTTCCGGGGTGAAGGCTCCCGGGCCCGAGCGAGCCGAAGGTGAATTCCTCGGCAAGAAGCACCTTTCTACAACGACTTTTAACCCCTTGCAGTGACATCACGGTGGCCAGAACAACGACGAAAGACGAAATCCCTGTTTACAACGAAGAGGAGCGGGAAGGTCTGCGTCGAGCCGGTCGGTTCAACGCCGAGCTGATGGACTTTATCCGCCCGTACGTTCAGCCGGGCATCACAACGGGCGAGATCGACCGGTTGGTGTACGAGTACACGCTCGACCATGGCCATACGCCCGCTTGCCTGGGCTATAACGGGTACCCGAGGAGTGTTTGCACCAGCATCAACGAAGTGGTCTGCCACGGTATCCCGGACAACACGGTGCTGAAAGAGGGCGACATTGTCAACATTGACCTAACGACGATTGTCGAGGGCTGGTACGGTGACCAATCCGAGACGTTCCGAATCGGCGAGGTGTCCGAAACGGCAAGTCGTCTGATCCAAGCGACCTTCGAGGCTTTGTGGGTCGGCATTCGAGCGATCAAACCCCACGGCCGCGTTTTCGACATCGGCAACGCGATCGCTCGTCACGCGCGCAAGTGGCGGTTTTCTGTCGTGCGCGAATATCAGGGGCATGGGATCGGGCGGCAATTTCACCAGGAGCCCGGGATTCCCCACTACCCTGATCCCCGGACGAAGCACATCCGCATTCGTCCCGGGATGTGCTTTACCATTGAGCCGATGCTCAACCAGGGGACGTGGCGGACGGTTCTGGACCGATCCGACGGATGGACGGTTCGGACCAAAGACGGCGGCCTGTCCGCTCAATTCGAGCACACCATTCTGATGACAGAATCCGGACCGGAAATCCTGACGCTGACCAGGCACGGCCCTCAGGAAGGCCACATTTTTTGGAAGCCAGAATAACCGGGCACGACGCCTTTCGCTTCGTTCAGGTCGTGCCGCACGCCCCGACGTTTTGCGATCTGGTCTTACTGTGATCGAGTCGCTTCTCGCGCCGCGACCAGCAGCTTGATCCACGGTCCGATGTAGTAGCCGTGGTCGTGATAGGTTCGGCCGCTGACAAGATTCCCGTCGATCACGCACGGCTCGTCGACGAATATCCCGCCGCAGACTTCCAGGTCGAAGCGGCACTTGGGCACTGTCGCCATGCGGCGGCCCTTCACACAGCCGGCGTACGCCGGGATCTCGACGCCGTGACAGACGCAGCCCACCGGCTTGTTCTGTTCGAAGAAATGCCGGGTGATGCGCACCAGGTCTTCGTCGTACCGCAGATACTCCGGAGCGCGACCGCCGGAGAAGAAGATGCCAAGGTATTCTTCCGGCTTGACGTCCCGAAAGGCGAAGTCCGCTTCAATCGTGTACCCTTCCCACTCCTTCGTGATCGTCCAACCTGGTTTTACCTCGTGCAAAACCATCTGATAGCGGCGTTTTTCCGGGGCCGCCACGACCGGCTGAAAACCCTCCTCGATCAGCCGGTAGTAAGGGTACAACGTGTCGACCGTTTCGGTGGCGTCTCCAACGATGATGAGCACTCTGTTCATGAACGGGGCTCCTGGTTGTCAGCGGTTTCGGATGCAAACCTTTGCGGATCGAAGCGACGAAGCCGAGACGACCGCCAGTGGCAACATAACTCTCCCAACTGCTCACCGGCGCAGGAAGAGCCGACGATCACGCTTCCAGCTCGAATCCTTTGCGCCGCGGACGGCTCAGCCAACCGTTGGCCTCCTGGTCGTCGATGAATTGTTCTTTGAGCGGATCCCAGCGGAGCGGACGGCCGAGTCGCATCGAGATGTTGGCCAGATGGCACGTTGTGACGCTCTGGTGCTGGCTCACGACGTCAGAAATCGGTGTCTTGCGCGCACGGATGCAATCGAAGAAATTCCCCATGTGGTTGACGATGCTGTCCAGCTTGCCGACCCGCTCCGGACGGTCCAAGTTGTCGAAATCATAGAGCACGAACTTTTCACGCGGCAGCGGATCGTCTTTGAGCGCATCCACCGGCTTGCCGGCCAACGTACCTCGGTTGACGAAGATCCGGCCCTTCTCTCCCTCGAACAGCACGCCGACGCGGCCGCGGTCGACCACCTCCAGCACCACACCGCTCGGATAGCGGATCGTCGCTCGGAACCGGGTCGCCACGTTGGAGCCGTTGGGAATGTTGGGGAATTCGCCTTGGCCGTCGATCTCGATGGGCAGCTCGCCGATGCCCCACTGGGCGATGTCGATGTCGTGAGCGCCCCAATCCGTCATCTTGCCGCCCGAGTATTCGTACCACCATCGGAATGTGTAGTGGCATCGCTCTTCGATATACGGCACCGAGGGCGTCGGCCCTTGCCACAGGTCCCAATTCAAGCAGTTGGGGACCGGTCGGACAGGGAAGGGCCCCCCCGACGGATTGGGCCCGGTGCTGCACACGACCCGTTTCAGTTTTCCGAGCCGTCCCTGCCGGACCATCTCCACCGCGCGACGATATCGCGCGTCGCTGCGTTGCCACGAGCCCACCTGCACGACCCGCCCGGTCTCTTTCACGACGCGGCAGATGTGTTTGCCTTCATCGATCGTCAGAGTCAACGGCTTTTCGATGTACACGTCCTTTCCGGCTCGGCAGGCGTCAATCAGGATTTTGGCATGCCAATGGTCGGGCGTGGCGATCAGCACAATGTCGACGTCTTTGTTGTCAAGCAAGGCCCGGTAATCCTCGTAAATCTTCTGCGTGCTGCCGAAGCTCGCCCGAGCCTGCTCGCGCACGTTACGGTCCACGTCGGCGAAGGCCACAACATTCCCGTGGGCCTGGGCCTTCAGTGTAATGACCGAACCTTGATAGCGCAGGCCGATGGCGCCGATCCCCGGCCGGTCGTTGGCCGAGCGCGGCCGCTGTCGTGCTTCGGCATTTGCGGTGAAAACATACGGCGTCGCCGCTCCGAGCGCTGCCCAACCAGCCGACGACTTTAGGAACTGACGACGAGTGCCTGTCATCGTTCGCTCTCCCTTCGTTAATTCGACCGATCGCGTTCCTGCTATCGCACCATTGGATAGCCTTCCTTAAGGACATTGACGACTCTGACGAGCGCGCCGTGCACTGGGCATCATACTTGCCCGCCCAACGCAACACAAACGCTTGAGAGCGACCGGGGATTCGGGCATCTGCCACGGTTTCGCACGGTTTTCTTTCGGAACGCCGGGGGCGCTCCCAATGACCGCGATCGCCCGAACGCGAACCATCGAACTCAGCGGCTAAGCTGCCGCGCAGTGACCTTAATCCGCTACGAAGCGCCAGAAACGCCAGGAGTGACACATGAGCCGTTCACAAATCCCCTCGACCGGCTGCAGGCCTCAGCGACCGATGCCGCGCGAAGAAGCCGATGTCGTGCGGGACGCGTCTTTTCCAAGCGAGCGGACTTAACAATAGATGAGGGGGGCCGCGAATTCGAGACGCCGAAATGCCGGGTTCACGGGGCGAGGCTCTTGCCAAGCCGCAGGACGATGCCCAATGCCCAGCTCAGCCGGAGCTTCGCCCTCCCGATTCCCGGACCCTCTCAGATGGATCTATCGCCTGCAGACGCCGATCCAGCTCGTCCAAATGCCAAACCCGCACCGCATTCTCGCCCTCGATGAGCATCAGCAGTCTTTTTCCGCTCGCGTCGAAGACCACGGCGGTCGGAGGAGCGTTTCCTGACCGAAGAGTCAGCCATCGTTTCAAATGCCGCTGCTTGTGTCCTTCGATTCCCCAAATACCAACCGTCCCGTCCCGCGATGCTGTAGCGAGCAACCGGCCATTCTGGCTGAACGCCAACGACTGAACTTCGTCACGATGAGCATCCGCGCTAGCGACCAATTTACCCGCCGGGACGCGCATCAGACACACCTTTCCGTTGCGAGTTCCGAATGCCCCGAGCGACTCATCCGCCGTGAGGGCGATTGCGGTAATCGGCGCTCCCGATTCGGGCCAGATTGCCTGCAATTGCCCCGTGTCCGCTCGAAGCAAGACCGTGCCCACCGTAGCTGAGCCTGCCAGGACCCAGTGAGCGCCCGCGGTGAGGGAATGGAGCCGCGCCTGTCCGGTGATCAGCATCGCAGAGTCATTGCTCCACGCGGACTTCTCTCTCAACTTTTGGGCATCCCAGGCGACAACCTCGGATCCGTTTCGGATGCCCCAAATGGTTCGACCGTCCTGAGCCCAGCCGACGTTTTTAGCCCGCACGCCCTCGGCATAGCGAACCGATCCTTCCTGGTCCGCATCAATGAAGTACACTTCTCCGCGGTCGTCCGCGACCACTAATCGCCTGCCGGAAGGATCGAAATTGAGCGACGATTCCATGGCGGACCCGAAATGGCCGTCAATTTCCCACTCCCGGCATAGCTCCCCGGAGTCGACATCCCAAAGACGAACGAGGGCGGGGCGATCATCGGCTGAAGCGAGCGTAGCGACCCATTTCGTTCCGCATCCGTAGGCCAGCACGCGCAGAGGTTCGGGTTGCAGTGCCATCGTGGATCGAACGGACGGACCGTTCAGCTCCATGAGCACAACACCGCGGTAAGTCGTGGCGGCCAAATGCCTTCCATCCGGACCAAAAAGAGGCCAAACGATGTCGCGCGAATCAAGCGGTATGCTGACGATCATCCGGCCAGACGCGAGGTCCCAGAGCTTCAGCCGGCCTTGTGAATCGGCGCTGGCCAAGAGTCCTTGGTCCGGGCTAACGGCGATCACCCGGATGGTGCCCCGATGGGCAGTGTTCAACTCGGGGTCCTTCAACCTTTTCCGTACCGTGAGGGTTCGGGTGTCCACTAGCGAAAGGTCTTGACCGGCCGCGACGATCGCGACGCGTGAGGAGCCGCAGAGACAGACCAGGCTCGCGGCGACGTCCTCTTCCATCTCACCAACACACTTTAGACTGACCGGGTCGCGCCAATGAACCTTGCCGTCGGTGACGATTAACCGCGACCCGTCCGCGGAAAGGGCCAGGCGCATCGCCCCGTCGCCCGATTGACGAGCGCCCTGTCTCCAGCCGGCTTGAAGGTCCCAGCGCGCGATCGTTTCGTCTTTGGACGCGGAATACAACCAGCGGCCATCCGGTGAAAACGCCAAGTCGTAGATTTCGGCTCGGTGAGCCGGCCACGAGCTTGATTTTGGAGAGGACTGTTGCAGGTCCCACCGGTGCGCCCAGCCGCTCCGCGTCCCCACGACGAGCCAACGACCGTCGGGGCTGATCGCTAATGCTCGCCCGCCATCTTGCACCCCAGTTTTCAATTGCCATCGGAGCGACGGTCGATAGAAAAACTCGCGCGTCCGTTTGTCCGCCAGACTTACCAGCGTCACCTTGCAAACCGCGTATGCTTGTGCTTTGTATTGTGCAATGGCCAACTGGCTTCCGTCGGCGCTAAAGGCCAAACGAGATGAGACGTCGTGCTTAGCGAGTCGGTCGATTTCGCGAAGATCCACCCCTGCCAGACAGTCCGCTGCCAAGCTGCGTAAATCAGCCGGGGCCAACTGCTCTCGTCCCAGCTTTGCGGCTTCCTTTAGGTGTTTCAGACCGCGCCACGTCCAACCCAATGGGCGGTCCCGCCGCAGCAGCTTCACTTGCTCAATCAACAGACGAGTCGCCAAGGCCTCCGCGTCTTGCTGTGCTTTGCGAGCTTCGGCCGCTTTCTTTCGAGCCAACTGGCGTTGCTCCGCTTCGCGCTGGAGGGCCTGCGATCTCTCTGCCAAGGCCCGCGAAGTTCGTACGTACGCAACCGTTGATACCACCGCGACCGCCAGCAACAGGCAGATCGCCGTAGCGGCCAAGGTGGCGATCACAGGATTCCGACGGCACCACCGAGCCGCGCGGGCCGCCCGGCCGATCGGTCTGGCTCGAATCGGTTCGCCTCGCAAATAGCGTCGCAATTCCTGCGCGACTTCTCGAGCGGTCTGATATCGGCGGGCCGGTTCTTTTGCCAGGCACTTCAGGCAGATCGTCTCCAGATCGCGAGGAACGGATGCATTCAATCGACGCGGACTCGGAGGGTCGTCCTCGACGATCTGTTTCAGGAGCATCTGTAGATTGCCACGGAACGGCCGTTCGCCCGTCAGCAACTCGAACAGCATCACGCCCAGCGAGTAGACGTCCGCCCGAGCATCGCACTTGTGGCTTTCGCCCCGTGCCTGCTCCGGCGCCATGTAGGCGGGCGTCCCCAAGATCTGGCCCTCGACGGTCATCGTGACGTCGCGGGCTTCCCGTTTGGCCAAACCAAAATCCGTCAGATGAGGGGTTCCCGAGGCGTCCATGAGAATGTTGCTGGGCTTCAAATCCCGATGAACGACACCTTGGTCGTGAGCGTGGGCCAATGCATCAGCGATTTGAGCGCATAATGCAGCGGCCTCTCGCATCGTGGGACGTTGACGGACCATCCATCGATCCAGGGATGTTCCTTCGATGAAGTCGCTGACGATGTAGATGCGTCCGTTTTCTAAGCCGACTTCATGGACGCTGACCACATACGGGTGGCGAAGCTGGGCCGCCGCACGGGCTTCTCGCAAGAACTTTTCAGACTCTTCCGTGCAAAGGTCACTCTTGCGAGGAATCTTGACCGCGACCGTTCGGTCCAGTCGCGTGTCACGAGCTTTCCACACGACGCCGAAGGCACCTTCCCCCAGACGCTCCACCAACTCGAACGGCCCGATGTTTGGCAAGTCCGGGCGAACCGTCTCGGCCTGGCGATCCCAAAGCAGTGTGGACTCGTCAGCGAGACTGAAGCGAATGCCGCACGTCTGGCAGCGGATCTCTTTGAGCGATGCATCGTCCTTTATGTCAAGCGTCGAATGGCACTCAGGACACCGGACTTTCAGCCCTCCCGACGAGCAAAGCCCAGCGGAGTCGGCGCCAGCACCCGCTTGTCCGTCTGAATCCGCTGGTCTCGGTTGGACTTCTGCACCCATTCCCGCGGCATCCTTTTCGACCACTGCCGGGCACAGGTCATCCAGGTCCTTTCGCCGACCGGGCTGAACCTTGGCCCAAACTTTGACGAATTGCGCAGGTCCTGCTGTTCATGTGAGGTATTTATGCGCTATTGCCTCGGCCACCCTGTGAGGCGTTTGCTTCACATCCTCCAAACCTTGTTTGCGACTTCCGTCGCACCGCACTGACTGGGTAGGCAACGGGCCGCATTCAGAAGGCGAGGGTCAGACGAAGAAGATTCCAAATAACAGCGGCTCAAACGATGTACTTGAATCCCGCGGGTAGGCAGACAGGGCCGTGACGCTCGCAAACACAAAATGTGAAAATAGATATGCTTGATGTCTGAGCCGCCGAAACTTGCCGGTCCGCTCAGGGACCAATCAGGAAAACCACCTGAGTTTATTGTGCCTTCGTTACCATTTGCGGTCAAGAGCCCGACCGTCCCTTCCCGGTATACGCCATCGCAGCTCAGTCGGCGTTTGCAGCCTTGCCGGCCAGGGCCAACGCGCCGTGTACGACGACCTGTTCGCCCAACTGGGCCGGCCGGATTTCGTACGTATCGACCAAACCGTGAAACACGTAGCGCCGCACGGCTTTTCTCAGCGGGTCAAAAAACAACTGTTCGCCCATCAGCGAGACACCGCCGCCCACGACGACCACTTCGGGAGCGACCAGTGTAATGGCTTGAGCGATCGCCCAGCCCAAGACCTCGATCGATTCCGCTAAGACTTCTCGCGCCAATTCGTTGCCTTCGGCGGCCGCCTCCGCAACGTCGCGAGCGGTGAGCTGCTCGGACCGACCACCGGCTCGCTGCAGAAGGTCCACGGCATCCGAACGATCGCTGGCTTGGCGAAGCTTACGACGGGCCCGCTCTTCGATCCCAGTTCCGCTGGCTTGTGATTCGACGGAGACCAACGCTTCGGCCCCTCCCCGCCACGGCCTCAGATGCCCGATTTCGGCGACCGCGGGGCGATGGGTGCCGAAAAGCCGCCCATCGACCACCAGACCACCGCCAATGCCCGTGCCTACGGTCAGAAAGAATACGATTCGATGTCCGCTACCCGCTCCGAAACACGCCTCGGCCAGCGCGGCCGCGTCGCAATCATTAGCCAGCACGGCCGGCAAGCCGAATGTCTGTCGGCACCATTCCACTAGCGGAAAATCCTGCCAGCCGTCCACGTGATGGCTGATCGTTGTGCGGCCCTGGTCCGCCTTGACCGGACCGCCGAAGCCGATGCCAATCCGCTGGACCGCGTACCTTTCGATCAGCGATCGGCCGATCCGCTCGATATCGGCAAGAATCGCGGCAGCTCCGTGTTCGCGCACGACCTGGGCCCGTTCCAACGCGACCAGCGGGGAGCCGTCTCCGCGTCCGACCCCGAGTTGCAGCTTGGTCCCACCAATCTCGATTCCCAAGAACACGGCCGTCCGTCCTCCTTCGCACTTCGAAATCCACTTTTGGTTCCCGATGCCCGCCGTGTTGGGACGCGGCAGACGCAACGGGCGGGGTAAGCCCTGAACAAAGCGAAGTCGATAACTCGAATGCTACACCTACGAGCGTAATGAAGCGAATACTGAGACGAGAAGAAACCCTGGTCCGAAGTTCTTATCGCCCCACATCGCAGGGGAAAGGCAACGTTGGAGCACGAGCATCCGACGTTTTCGCAATCCCCTGTCATGTTGATTGACTACTTGAGGAATGTAACGATTCGGCGGCTCATCGGAAGTGCAGAAGCCGGCCTTTTCGAGAAAGCCGGCGTGGTTCCGACTGCCGCAACAAGCGAAAGCTGAGGTTGGCGCTGGCCGGACCGGGCGTCATATTGAAGGAACGTCGCCTCTCGATCGTTTGGCTCGATCGTTGGGCGGCCAATTTTTGCGGCGAGCGGGTCGCATTGCGCCCTGGGAGCGCAAACGCTTGTAGTCTTACTCGGCTCGCCCAATGCAAGCCAGCGCAACTTCGGCGCTCAGTTCGAGGTTTCCATGAGAAAACAAGCGAGGATGTTCGCTTGATGTAAGGAGATCGTGCATGTCGCAAGTGCTTCGGATGGCGGCGGTCAGCCTTTTGGTCTGCGGTTTGGGCTGTAGCGGTGGCGCGGGGCCGGCTTCGAGTTCCTCGGGGGGCCAAACGGGGCGTCGTCAGAAGCCGATTCACGTGGCTTATGTGACCAACGGGGTGGCGTCTTTCTGGACCATCGCCGCGGTGGGAGCCAAGGCGGCTGGGCGCGATCTGGGGGTCGAGGTGTCGGTGCACATGCCGGCCGAGGGCATCGGCGATCAGAAACGCATCATCGAAGACTTGCTGATTCGCGGCGTCGACGGCATCGCGATCAGCCCCATCGATCCGGCGAACCAGACCGACTTGCTGAACCGCGCCGCGGAGGTGACCAACCTGATCACTCAAGATGCCGACGCTCCCGAATCGAACCGGCTGTGTTACATCGGCATGGACAACTACGTCGCAGGACGGATGTGCGGACAGTTGGTGAAAGAGGCGATGCCCGATGGCGGCACGGTGATGATCTTCGTGGGCCGGTTGGAGCAGGACAACGCCCGCCGGCGCCGGCAAGGCGTCATCGACGAGCTGCTCGACCGGTCGCCTGATCCCAACCGCTACGATCCCCCCGGGAAGGTGCTGAAGGGCCAGAAGTATACGATCCTCGGGACCC
>JAADHY010000034.1 GCA_013151585.1 Planctomycetota bacterium | reverse complement strand
CGGCTGCGCGCGAGTTTGCGCTGACGCTGGCTCGCCGGTGCGCCGACGCAGGCCACTTGCTAGAAGCTGAGTCGATCCTGCGTGAGACGGCCGAGGCAGCGTGGCACGATCCGGCTGCCGGCGATGGAGCCGCTCGAGCCTTGATTCAGTTGGCGGAATTGTTGCGACACGCTGGTGTTCCTCAAGATGCCGTTCCAATCTACCGCGAACTGGCGAAGCGGTTTCCTGACGTGCGTGTGTCCGACTCGGAGACGGCCGCCGAGCATTGGCAGCGGCTGCGCGACTCGGATCAGACGACTCGAACGGGCTGGCGTCGTTTCGCCGGCTGGGATGATTCCCACTTTCGGGTGGTCCGCACCGGGGGCCGTTTTCTGCCTCGCCGTTGGGAACTAGCGGCATCCGGCGACGCGGACTTTCTCGTCAGTTATCGACTTCGGTATGCGCAAGCTGACCAGCGGCTGGAGATCGCTCGAACGGGCGACGAATCGGTCTGGTGGTCGGTGCCGCTTCAGTCCTTGCCATCGCGGTCGCCAAACGCTCGATGCGCCCTGTACGCCACGGGGCATCGGTTGTTGGTGCTGCACGGCGGGGTGCTGCACAGTCTGGACGTGCCGCACCGTCGCGTTGTTTGGACGTTCGGCCTGCCTGATCCTTTACTCCGTATTTCGGCCAGCGTCGGCCGTCGAGCGACCGCTCATGCTTTCAGCTCGTGGAACTCGCTGATGGCGTCCGCTGGGCTTCTGGAACGATCGCGTGCGGAACGGGCGGTCGTCTTTGTTGGCGCTCGCCATGTCTGCTTGCGAGCGCGACGAGAATTGATCGTCCTGGACGTCCGGACGGGAGAGCCAGTCTGGAGGCTTCAGGGACTGAGCCCCCAAACTCGCCTGCTCGCCACCGACAGCGTGGTTTATTTGATCCCGCCAGAACGACAGAAGGCGGCCGCTCTGAGAACCGACGACGGCAAGCCAATCCCAGTTCGCAATTTGATTGAGCTCTTGACGCGGGCTTTGCACATGAGCGGCTCCGAAGTGACCGTGTTCCAAACAGAGACGGCGTCGGTCTCTTCGAGTGGACTGCCGCAGCGCCGCGCCACGCTGAAACGAATCGACGTGCGCAGTGGCCGCCTGCGGTGGCGCGAGTCGTTTGCATGGGACCTCGCCGTGGCTCCGCTGGACCGCCGACACCTGTGCGTCCTCAGTGGCGACGGCTCGGTGGAGCGATTCGATCTGGTCAACGGCCGCCGAGAGCCTCTCGAAGCCCTTTCGCTTGCGGCGGTGCGGTCCGAGGCGAGCCCGGATGTCGCTCCGAACAAAACAACGTCCGAACGTCTCCAGCGTCCGGCGAGCCTCGCCGCTTTACTACGCACCGCGTCGGATCGATATCTGGTCGCCGATCCCGATCAGTTCTACATCGTCGTCAATCAGCGGCAATCGAGCTTCTTTTCCCAACCGCTTCCGTCCGTTCGCACCCATGGCTACCTTTTCGCCTATGACCGCCATACCGGACGGCGACTTTGGTCGCAGCGGGTGGCCCAACAGGCACTGGTGCTGGAACAGTTCGACCTTTCTCCCTACCTCGTTTTCGCTGTTCAGAAACCGAAACAGGAAGGAAAGCTGAGCTATCGGTCGTTGGGAATTCTGTTCCTCGACAAACGAGACGGCCGTGCGGTGGTGCGGGTAGAAGTTCCCACATACTACAGCAACTTCACATCGGTGGATGTCAACGTGGCCGAAAAGTACGTCGAGCTACGCACGTACAACGAGCGGCTGCGCATCGCCGCGTCGTCCGCTCCGGTGGAGCCGTCTGCGGATTGACGACGTCCCGACGACGTCGAAAGGCGCACGCAGTGATATTCCGCGCGTTTCGTCCGAGTCAGGGATTCGCGGCGACCGAGCGGCCCCAGGATGGCAGTCGCAGAGGGCACCAAGGGAGTCATCGCGAGCGGCGGCGCCATTGTTCGGCTTCACGCTGGCACTGGATAATCCGGCCGCGGACCAGGCGGAGCAGCTCCGGTTCGCGGCCGCGTTGGCACAGGTCCTGCAGTTCCGGTGGCTCGAAAGGGTCCCCAAAGACGACGCGCACGCGGCCTGGTTTGATCACGCACGAGCCGCGTGGAAAGACCTCGAAGGCACCGGCCACGCCGACCGGATATACCGGGACATGCGCCCGCCGCAACAGCATGGCGAAGCCGGGCTTCAATTCCGCCACTTTCCCGTCGTTCGTACGGCTGCCTTCGGGGAAGATGCCGACCAGAAACCCATGCTCCAGCCGTCGAACCGCTTCACGAATGACTGACGCTCCCGGCTGGTTCTGGTTGATAGGCATGACGTAAGTACGCCGAAGAATCCAACCAACGATCGGAACGGGGAAAAGGTTGTGCCGCGCAACGTAACTGATCGGCCGCCGAAGGGGTAAACCGACTAGCAGAGGGTCCAGGTGACTCTGATGGTTGATCAGCAAAAGGGCTCCGCCCTCTCGCGGCAGCTTCTCGTGCCCCCGCGCTCGATAGCCCAACCACTCGACAAAGAAAAACCGCAACAGCATCTGGAGACTGAACCAGACCCAGTTCCGACGCTGCGGTGACGGCAATGACCTGCTCTGACTGAAGTCTTTTTGACCCGACATGGGGAAAAGTTAGACGTTCCTGCTGGAACTGGCAAGCCCCGAACCGGCCATCTTCGCGACGAACGACGGGCCGTCGACGGGAGGCAATGATCGGCCCGATCCGCCCGATCGGGTCAGATACTTTCGACGTACGCCATCAATCGCTTGACGAACTCCGGCGGCGCTTCGTACGGGAGGGCTCCGGTCCCGATGCAAACATTGGACCGGCCGGCGACCAACCCGATGACGCGATCGGCTTCCTGTTGAATTTGTTCCCACGTACCCCGCGACAACACACCCGGGTCCATGTTGATGCGGATTCGCACGTCGGTGTGGTCCCAGACTTTTCGCATGAACTTCGATTGATCCGTTTCTGACGGACAGATCAAATACCCCGTGCCGGTTTCCAACATCGCCTCAACGATCGGCTCGGTGTCACCGCCGATGATGCAGGGGATCGGATGACCCACGACGTGGCCGATCCGTCGCATCGCCTCTTTCAACGCCGGCAGTTCAACTCGGCGGAATGACTCCACAGACAGCAGCGGTGGGCAAGCGGCCGACTCGAAAAAGGCCACATCCAAGCCAGCTTCGCGCACCGCTTCGGCGAAAGCCACTTGCCCTTCGACCAGATGCATCAGCGCGTCGGCCGTGCGCTGCGGCTCCAACGCCACATCGATCAGCAAGGCCTCGGGGCCGATCAGATTGCTCGCGATGGAAAATGGGCCGCTGATTGGCACGCGGATGTCGGCTTCGGGGAACCGCTGGGCCAACCGGCGCCCGACATCGATCAGCATGGGGATGCGGCCGTCGGTGCGCGGATTGAGCGGAGGCAGGTGAAGCAAGTCAGCGGTCGAGGCATACGGCGGCCGTTCGATGGCCGGTATCCCCGAGCCACTCGGCGGGACAATCGTGGCCCCGTACGCTTCCGGCTCGAGATTGTAAATGTCGATGCCGGGCATCACCGGCCGCTGGCGGTAATACTCGTAAGCGGTCCGATGTGCCTCGAACAGCAGCCGGCCGTCTCGCGACGCCTCCCACGGCGTGCGTCCCAGGAACGCCGCTGCGTGCTCGTAGACTGAAGGGGAAATATCCATGACGTTCGAGCGGCCTCAGCCGACCCATCATCCAGCCAGCGGCCGCAAGTGCTCGATGCTCCGCGCCGCCTGCTCGATCGTGCCACACTCGACGCTCAGAACAATCTCCTCCCGATCAACGCTGCGGCAAATCGCGATGACCCGTTCCCAATCGATCACGCCGTCGCCGCAGGCGCAGCCGACAGGGGTTCCCGTCACCTTGCCGCGTTCGGCCTCGGATTGCTGAATCGAAATGTCCTTGGCGTGCACGTGCACCAGCCGATCTTTGACGCGTTCCAGCCACGCATATGGATCCTGTCCGGCCAAATAGCTGTTGCCCGTGTCGAAGTTGATACCGATGGCCGGCGAATCGACCAGATGGTAGATGCGGTCCAGACCGTCCGGAGTTTTGCTGTACTGCTGGTGCGGCTCCAGGCCGATCAGGATCTTTCGTGGTTCGGCCACCGCGGCCGCTTCCTTCAACACATATCGCATCAGCACATGGTCTTCTTCCTCGGTTGTCCATTCGGGCTTGGGGCCTTCGTCCGTGTTGACGATCGACGTGCCGATCTCGGCCGCGAACCGAATGGCCTGCTTCAAATACTCCGTACTGACTTCCGGCTTGCACAGCGGACAATGCCCCGACAGAGCCGAAACCTTGACGCCCGCTTTCTCGCACGCCCGTCGGATCCGTAACGGATCGTCAAACATCGAGACGCTGTGGAAGTATCCGGCCTCGCTGAGCAGTTCTCGGCCCAAGTGCACCATCGGCTCCACATACTCGTAGCCTAGTTCCGCGGCCTTTTCCACGCCCCATTCGAACGGCTTGTCGTCGTGCCGGACGAATTCCATGTTGACGCCAATGGAAACCTTCGCCATCGAACGGTCCTCCTCATCTCGAGTGGTTCTGAGAGAAAGCTGTCCGGGCCGCCCGTTCACAGCACGATCGATTGCCGCTGCTTGTCGAACAAGGCGACTTTGTTCTCGCGATGCGAGAGAATCCCCATCGACAGAGGTGCCTGCACTTTCACGGCCATGCTGATTGGGCACTTAGGCTGCTCGCGAGTGCGGACACACTCCAGCAGATTGGCCCAGAGCTTACTGGTGTCGCCGAATCCTTTCCACGGCAGACGGATTTCCTTCTTACCTTTCGCAAAAGGCACGATCCGGACGCCGGGCTGCTTGCCTTTGGCGTGGCCAAGCATCGGCCAGACGATAATCCCGTCCGTGCCTCGGATGACCGTATCCGACGGGTAGTGATTGGAGAGCGAGTTCAGCATGACCACGCTCGGCCCGCCGGGATAGTCCGCAACAATGTTGCACTGGTCGGGCACCTCGCGATTGTACTGGAAGGTCCCTCCGCCGTTCATCACTCGGTCGGGGAATTCCAATTCGAGGATGCAAAGCACCGGCGAGAAAACATGGACGAGCAGGTCCGTGGCCGGACCGCCCGCGTAGTCCCAATACATCCGCCATTGGAAGAACCGCGAAACGGTGAAGGGGACCTTTGGTGCGTCCCCGAGGAACCGCTCCCAAATCAAGTCCGGCCCGGGCTTGGCGTTGGGATCGGGAATATGCATCCGCTCGCCCCAATCCCCCCGTCGGAAATAGCTGCAAACCACGTGCATCGGCTTGCCGATGATGCCGTCGCGCACCAACCGGATGATCTCCGGATAGTTGTCGTCGGCCATGTACTGCGTTCCGACTTGGACCAAGCGTTTGGTTCGGTCAGCGGTTTCTTGAATCTTCTTGGCCAGCTCGAATTGGCTCCAGTGGGTGAGTGGTTTTTCGCAATAGACGTCCTTGCCGGCATTCAAGGCGTCGATCGTCTGCGGAGCGTGGAGGCGGTCGGGCGTGGCGATGCAAACCACGTCCACGTCGGGATTATCCAACAGCGCCTCGTGCTCCATGTACATCTTCGCTCCGCCCGTCAGCTTGCTAGCCGCTTCCAAGCGCGGGCGGTAGACATCGCAGACGGCGACGGGCTGCGTCAGTCCCTGCTGACTAAACTTGTTGATGATGTTGATGTGAGCTCGACAGCGGCCGCCGGTGCCGATGAACCCGACACCGATTCGCTCGTTCGCCCCTTTGACCTTCGCCGAGACGACCATCGGAGCGGCCGCCGTGACTGACGCCGCCACACCCGTCCGAACAAAATCCCGCCGGGTGATCGGACTGTTTTTCATAGCCATTCCTCCCGCTTTGTCGTTGCTAAGCTTTTCCCGACCCGCCGCACGCATTTCGCGGCGCGACTTCTGTGATCTTCCAGCTCCACCTTGAACCCTCAACGCTTCACCCTCAACCAATATACTCACTTCGTGCTCGGCGCATAAGGCTCGGCCTCTGGGACGGATTCTGTCGATGCCGGCGGCTAGCATCACCCTTTCCCCCGTCTGGGCCTTTCCGTGGCAAGGCTCGCTCGAGCAGAGTTCCGGCTGCCGAATGCCGCTTGCCGAGAGCGACGCGGGGTCTCGCAGTGTCCTCTGAGGTTATCCTCATCTTTTCGATCTGGTTCACCGGCTGACAGGCAGTGACTTCGAATCGAGCTATGCCAAGGCGGCCCCGGAGATGCGAATCGAGCTGGAAGTCGAGGACCTGCTGCTGGCTATCGGCAGGACGACTGACGGCAGCCGTTTCCCGTTCGGCCCGTCATGGTCGCGCGGAAAGAACGCTTGCCGGAGCTTGGTCCCGGCGGGGAAGTGTTTCCAAAATGGATGGTGGAGACTCTGACGATCGGCAGTGATCGCGGGCGCTCATGGTTGACTGTTTCGCTCCGAACGTTTACCACAACGGGGCCCCAACGACCGCTACACCGCGCACGACACGTATTGCGACGAACGGATCAGAATCCTGGATGAATTCGCTGACTGAGTGCGCCGTCAGGGTCACCCCCGAATCAACCCGCACTGGCACCGGCCGACGATCGTGGCCATCTACGGGTGTTACGACGGCATCGTTTCCGGCCAGACGATGTCTCTGAACAGAGCGGAAGCTTTAATCACTCGACAAACTTTGGAAAGACCTGCCATGCGATGCTCATTCATTGCGATCGCTATGGGAACGATCACAATCATGACGGCTGCTGCATTACCGGCCAATGGACAACCTCTCGTGACGCCGGCGCCGCGCGATGCGACCTGGACCGACCAGCGGCTCGGCCTGGCCGATGCCGTCATCAGGCCGACAGGATCGCGGGAGCAACAGGTCGCAAGACTCCTGGCACGGGAGATCGAGCGACTACACGGGGTGCGGCTGACGATCGCACCGGAGTCGCCTTCGAAACCTGGCCCATCGATTACGCTGGCTCTGGCTGGTTCGGCCGAGGCAGCCGCGGTCTTGAAAAAGCTGGCCGGCAGGACAAAATGGCCACCGCCTCGCAATGCCCAGGACGGTTATCTTCTAGAAATTGACGCGCACGAGGCCGTTGTCTTCGCGGAGTCGCAGCGAGGACTTGTCTACGGATGCCAAACGCTGTTGCAATTGGTGACGCCTGCCTCGGACGGCAAGGCGAAACAATTGCGCGGCGCGCGGATCGTCGACTATCCTCAACTGCCATTTCGCGGCGTCCATATCTGCATCTTTCCAAACACCGAGCTGGCCGCCGTGCGCCAGATGATCCTGCTGGCTGCACGCTTCAAGTACAACGCCGTGGTGATCGAGTTCTGGTCATCTTTGAAATCCGAAAAACGCCCCGAGACGGCTTACGAGAATGCTTACAGCCCCGAACAGATCCGGCCGCTGGTGCGTTTGGGCCACGCTTTGGGACTGGAGATGATCCCCATGCTCAACTCGTGGGGACATGCCAGCGGCATGCGCAGCCGATCGGGCGAGCACGTGGTGCTGGATCGCTTTCCGCAGTACAAGGACCTTTACGAGTCGAACGGCTGGTCGTTCTGTTTGTCGAATCCCAAGATCTACGATCACCTGTTCGATCGATATGACGAATTGCTGAAACTATTCGACCCGGTCCATTATTTTCATCTGGGGCTTGACGAGGCCTGGGGCCATCGCGGCTTGATGGAAGAGCGTCGCTGCCGCGGCGAAAAGCCGCACAAGCTCGCCGCGCGGCACGTGAAGAAACTTCACGACTATTTCGCCCGGCGCAACATCCGCGTGCTTATCTGGCACGACATGTTCCTGCCGCGCAGTCACCCGCGGCTCGGTCGCCTTTCGCCAGCCAACAGCCGCCCACCGTTCAACACGCATCGGGCGCTACCCGAACTGCCCCGCGACATCGTGATCGCCGCATGGAACTATTCGGCTCGCAGCGAATGGCCCGTCCCGAAGTACTTCCACGACAAAGGCTTTCCCGTAGTCGTCTGCCCGTGGAAAACCAAGGCCAACACGATCATGATGGTCAACGTGGCCAAGAAGTACGACCTGCTGGGCGTTCTGGCCACGACGTGGGATTCGCTCGACGTATCTCAACCTTCTGTAGCCAGGGCGGGCGTGTTGGCCTGGACCGAACCGGGCTCCGACCTGGACGAAATCCCCTTCGACCACTGGCTGACCGCGATCCGAGCCTTTCCGATCTGTGCCCTGCCAAAGCTGGAACAAACGCTGCAACCGACGGCAGGCAACCGTTGAAACATCTGGGCGCTGCGCGCTTGACGGCAAGACGGCAAACCGTGAAGGAACGGTGCGGCTTGACCTTCCCCAAACCCAGCGTCGCGAACAGCGAGAACAGCGTGGCTGCCAAGCCGCTCGACGCCGGCCTCGATCCGTAGTCGCTTTTCTGTTCTCCTGCCGGACGGGCGGGCTTCGGCGACTGTCTTCCGTGTCCCGACGCGGCGGAACAAGGGGCAAAAAAGGAAGAAGAGGGCAAGCGACTGTACTTCCAAAGCGTTTTTTCCTTGGGTGTCCCCCGTAGGGCGAACACCGTTGGCCCTGCTTCAGGCTCCTTCAGTCTGCCCAGATTAGCGCTTGACGAAGAAGGCTCGATCGCCGACAATTGGGCGCTGACGGATACTGTAGAATTCGGCTCCGAGTTGCTGTGTTAGGTTGAGCGGGCTTCCGTACTCGGCCGCAAAAGGACGGAAGCCGCGGAGAAGGACTTTGGCGGAACGTTGAGGTCCCTTCAAAAGAACGCTCAAAACTCGGCAAGATTTGCAACCGTCCGGACGACAAACGGTGAGCGGCGACTGTCGAGATTGAAGGTTTCGGACGAAACGATTGGCCGAGACGCGGCAAGGTTCGAGAAAATGGGAATGGTCCGGACCAACGGTCGAGTCAGGCGGTGCAAGGTCCCTTTTTGGAGTTATTGCGCACTGTTTGCGCTGATCGCGGTCGGAATGGGGAGCGGGGTCCTTTTCTGGCAAGCGTCGGAAACCGAGGAAACCGTTCCCAAGGCCGACGTGTCTTGTGAACTCGCTTTGGTCGGCCGACGGTCGATGCCGAAAACGGACGTGCCCCAAACAACGCCTCAGCTCGCCTGTTCCCGTCCGCTGATTGAAAGACGGGGACCGTTCCAGACGGGCATCTCTCCAGGAGGAACGGGCCATCGATTGGCCAATGGGCTTTGTGCTCCACTCCGTCTATGATCGGGAGGCGGTCCTGGTGAGGGACCGCCATCGGAAAGCCGCGCGGCATGATCCATGCCGCGGAATCTCTGAGCCGTTCGCGCATCTGTGGGGGCTGTTTTCCTTTGTTCTGCCGGCTGCGGGCCACATAGCGCTGCTGACGCCGGCATCTGCGGAAGGTTTTGGAAACGGCTTTTCCCGAAGGTTTTTTGTAAGCGATCGTGTTCCCCATGGTTGCGCGCCGATGGGCCGAAGTGCCGGACGAGACGACAGCCTCTCTCAGCCTCTCGGCAGTGACTTGTCACCGAATAGGTCTCGGCCGCTCCAGTGACGTGGGCATCTCGCCTGCGATCCCTGGCCCGGACGATTCCCGCGGTGAAGCCGACATTGGCAAGGTCCGATCACCCGTCGGGCGCTCCATCCGAAGCTTGGCGGACCAACGGATCGGTGTCTCGACTGCGACGGCCCCGCCTAACAGCAGGTTCGACCGACAAGAGGGAATAATCCGGGCGGACCACTC